>CAMPIQ010000117.1 GCA_946886475.1 uncultured Chitinophagales bacterium
AGGTAAAGGAGCTCCGGTTTCGTCGGTTACCGTTCCGGTAACTTCCCGGCTTTGGGCCCATACAAACTGGGGAAGAGAAAATAAAATGATTAACCATGCAATAAGCAGTGATCTTTTCATAAAGCTTAATTTATCGTTATTGGTTGATGTGACTGGTTTACCTTAAGGGGTACGAAGAAATAGAATTCCTAGAGTATGCAAATTCCTGCAAAAATTACGGTTTATTACGGCTCTTTCACATTTATTGTTAAAATTTTTATTCACGTTTGACTAAAACGGTTACTAAAACCGCAAAAACGCAAACCGGTCCTGGCCATAAATCATTAGAATTTCTTATTCATTTAAGTTGTATCAACTGGTGTAAATTTGCCGGTGATTAGATTCATTGATTAACAATTAAACTATAGTTATGGCATTTACCCTTCCTCCATTACCATATGCACATGAAGCATTGGAACCACACATTGACAGTGAAACCATGCAAATACACCACGGTAAGCACCACCAGGCTTATGTGGATAATCTTAATAAGGCCATTGCAGGGACCGAACATGAAAAAAAATCGCTTGAAGAATTAATTGCAAATGCAGGTAAGATCTCACCGGCGGTTCGAAATAATGGCGGTGGCCACTGGAACCACAGTTTGTTCTGGGAAATTCTGGGAGAAGGTGGAGGAGCGCCTTCAGGAAAACTTGCAGAAGCCATCAACCAGGCTTTTGGATCACTTGACGGATTAAAAGAAAAAATGAATGCAGCCGGGGCTACCCGTTTTGGAAGTGGATGGGCGTGGCTGATTGTAAAAGATGGTAAACTAGAAGTAACGTCCACACCCAACCAGGATAATCCTTTAATGGATGTGGCGGAAGTAAAAGGAACGCCTATACTTGGAATTGATGTATGGGAGCATGCCTATTATCTGAAGTACCAGAACAAACGCCCTGATTATCTGAAAGCAGTCTGGAATGTGATCAACTGGAAAAAGGTTGAAGAGCGTTTTGAAAAATTATAATTTCACTAAACGGGTCATGATAAAAAAATATCGTGGCCCGTTATTTTTCCTTCATGCATCTTTTTAATTCTTCTTCAAAAATCTCATTGCCCTTCCGCTGCATTTCTTTATCATCTTTATCATCACGGTATTTATTCATCATTTTTTCTTCCAGTTTTTCAGCTTCTTTTTCTTTTATAGCCAGTTGAGCCTCTGCTCCTTCAACGCCCTTTATGGCTTTTATAGAAAGTTTTTGAATTTCACAGGTAAGCCTGGCCATCTTCTTTACATCTTTTTCAAAATCTGAAGTACATGAAACAAGAAGAGATAGAAATATTAATGGGAGAATATTTTTTTTCATGAGAAGACATTTGTTGAATAAAAATAACCCAATTGGCCATCCGTATTTCATATGGATTACAGGATTTAATAGCTGTGAGCTGTGAACTTTGAACTTTCGACTACAGCCTACCCTCAGGGCACCGGATCATACCCATGACCGCCAAAAGGATGGCACCGGCTTATCCGTTTTACCGTTAACCAGAAACCTTTGAAAATCCCATATTTTTTAAATGCTTCCATTGAATAATGTGAACAGGTTGGAGTAAACCTGCACCTGGGCCCAAGTAAAGGAGAAAGAATTAACTGGTAGATCTTTATAATGGCCATGAATGGCAAAGCCAGGATTTTAAGGATTAGTTTCATGGATCACTGCATTTTTTTTGAGCTGTTCAATACTTTTTCTCATGGACTCTTTAATCAGGGGGAATGCAACAGGCGTTTTTCCAGTGAACATAAAAAATATGTACCCCTGTATTTTATTTTGTTGAACCTGTGCTAAAAGATCCTGCTTTTGCAATCGATAGGCTTCCCGCATCCATCTTTTAAGCTTATTCCGGTCGACAGCTTTCCTGAAATTTCTTTTGCTGGCCGATACACCAATTTGCAAACTGCCCTGTTCGGCAGGCAGGAAACGGTAAATGATCCTGAGTGGAAAAACCGGAAAACTTTTTCCACTGGCAAATAATTCTTCCACCTGCTTACGGCTTTTTAATTTTTCCTTTTTGCCAAATCCAAACCTCTTTGCCATATTGTAAAATAAGAAAAAGCCCCGTTCTTCGATAATCAAAGAGCGGGGCCAGTCTTTTTCAGTGCCGGAGTTCTATTTCAATTTTCTTTCATCGCTCACTGTCAGCTTGTGACGTCCTTTTGCACGGCGGCTGGCCAACACTTTTCTTCCATTAGCTGTTTGCATGCGCTTACGGAAACCATGAACGGTTTTACGGCGGCGTGTATGCGGTTGAAATGTACGTTTCATTTTAATCAGTTTTTTTCACGTTTACTAAATGGCCTGTGGAGAAGACAGACTTGTTTCAGCTGAACCCACAGGTCACCACACCCGTTGGTTTTGTGAAAGGACGGCAAAGGTAAGGGGATTTGGGGGAATTCCGGGAAGGTGCAGGTGTTAAATATTGAACCAAATAAGCCTGCCCCGGCGAAGATCACTGAAGAAAGTGAAAGTTTGAATTTGTGACTGAGCATCAGGTTCAGGATAACCTAATACATCCTACTTCCCTTTCACCTGATCTCCACATGTGCCGCCTGTACAATTTCACCAAAAAAATTGCTGCCATGGGCGTTAAAGTCGTCCGTGCTATCCGTAGTATAAAAAGATCTTGTGCTGTTTTTGGTTAGTCCCGATTCTATTTCCGGGTGCCGTTGGAGATAATGGTGCAGGCTTTCAGCCACTATTTCTCCCTGAGAAACCAGCCTCACATGTGAGGGAAGGTAGTGTTCGATCTTTTCTTTGAGCAAAGGATAATGCGTACATGCAAGTAGCAGGGTATCGATATCCCTGTTCTTTGAAAGAATATTTTCAATATGTTTCCTGATAAAATAATCGGCACCTTCGTCCATGTATTCATTGTTCTCTACCAGTGGCACCCACATGGGACAGGCTTCCTGGGCAATACGGATTCCTGGAAAAAATTTTTCTATTTCAATAAGATAGGATCCGGATTGCACTGTACCGGATGTGGCCAGGATGCCGATGCTGTTTGAAGACGTATATTTTCCTATGATCTCTGTTGTTGGCCTTATCACCCCCAAAACCCTTGCATCGGGATCAAGTTTTTGCAGGTCTTTTTGCTGGATGGACCTTAATGCTTTTGCCGAAGCTGTATTGCATGCCAGCACAATCAAAGGACAACCCTCATTCAATAACCATTTTACACATTCAAGTGTGTAACGGTAAACCGTATCAAAGCTTCTTGAGCCGTATGGCGATCT
This sequence comes from uncultured Chitinophagales bacterium, assembly GCA_946886475.1. Next base: position 3,278 of record CAMPIQ010000117.1, read on the forward strand.
TGCATTATCGCCCAGATAGAGATAATCGTATTGGGGTAAGCGGTTCACCATTTCCCTTAAAATGGTCAACCCTCCATAACCGGAATCAAATACACCTATTGGTCCTGCCATAGTTCAAAAATACTGAATGGTAACGGGTGAAAGGCAGCAAGGTAGTGAGTGCGGCTGACCGTACGGGCGATCTTTTGGTTTACTGTGAATCAATTACCCGGTAACAAAATTACACCCGGTTTAGAAGGAACCACTCCCGGATATAAAAAAACCCCGCCGAAGCGGGGCAATGTTTTTACCTGAGGCCTGACATATTAGGCGGAACAGTTAATTTTAATTTAGCAGCAACAGCTGCAATAAGATCATCACCATCTGGAGCTACAACAAACACCTGTTTATCGTAAACATGTGTATATCCTTTTTCCTTTGCCACTGCACGCACGGCTGTCATTACTTTATTGTAAACAGGCTGCAGGAGCACACCTTGTTTCTGCTGATACATATTTTGAGCAATGGTTTGCCAGTTCTGGATCTGGAAGGCAAAATTATCCCTGTCCACACGGTATTGCCTTAAAACCGCAGAAGGCATTTTTGAAGTATCAGTTTTGGTAAGTAAACTATCATAATAATTATACTGTTCAAACATATTTACATATTCTCCATTAAGAGAATCCTGCTGGTATTTTTGCATTTGAGAATCGATCTTAGCCACTTCGGGCATAATTGCCAGAACCTGGTCGAGACTGATATAACCAGCTTTTTGTTGGGCCATTGCAGAACCTGATGTGAACACAAGTACTGCTGCAATTAAAAAGAATTTCAACTTGTTCATGAGATTGATTTGTGATGTTTAATTATGATAGTTTTTTTATGGTGATGGTTGCTGGTTAAAATATATTTTACAAATGTTTTGCTATTTAACGCCTAACTCTTTTAATATATCATCGCTTTTTTCCAGTTTCGGGTCGGCAAATATAACCGTAATTCCTTCACTTTTATCTAGTATGAAATCATATCCCCTTTGTACGGCAAGTTTTTGAACAGCATTGTATACCCTGTCCTGAATCGGTTTTATGAGTTCGCCTCGTTTTTTAAACAGATCGCCCTCAAAACCAAACCTTTGACGTTGCAGATCCCTTACTTCCTTTTCCCTGATAAAAAGCTGATCTTCTCTTTTCTTTTTGAGATCATCGCTTAACATTACCTGTTCTGCCTCAAAATCGCGGTACATTTTATCAAGCGCTTTTTGCTTGTCATCTATTTCCTTCTGCCAGGCTGCTGCAAAAACATCAAGCTGGGTTTGTGCATTGCGGTATTCTGGGAGTTTATCCAGTATATACCGGGTATCAATAACAGCATATTTCTGGGCCTGAGCAAAAGCTGCAAACAAGAAGCTGCAAGCAACAAGCAGGAAAATTTTTTTCATATTAACTGATTTAAAATTTGAAATCATTTCAATAAGACGATGATTATTCAGGTTCAAATCCTAACATAAATGTAAACTTGGTGGCATTCTTCAGCCGGTTGTCGCCCGGTTGCATACGGTCAAGTCCAACACCATAGTCAAAACCAAGTAAGCCAAACATGGGAAGGAAGAAACGCATACCTACACCCACACTTCTTCGCAGTTTAAAAGGATTATAATCCTTGAAGGAATACCAGCCGTTTGCCGCATCAAAGAAGGTTAACGCATATATGGTGCTGCTTGGATTGGTAACCAGGGGATAACGAAGTTCAAGCTGGTATTTATTAAATATGGTAAAGAAATTATTGGCGCTGCTCTGGTCCGGATTATTAACCGAAGGATCAGAATAATCAAATACCGGATAACCTCTCAGTGAAATGATATCATATCCTAACAGTCCCATATTATTGGTAAGTCCATCGCCGCCCAGCTGGAATCTTTCAAATGGCGAGAAATCAAGTTTGCGGTTGTACCGGCCCATGAAACCATACTTGGCCGCCAGCTTCAGAACAAACTGCCTGTTTTGTTCTGCTCCCATTGGCTTACCAATTGGTACAAACCATTCGGCATTGAACCTCCATTTATGGTATTCAGGTGTTTTGTAAGGGTTTCCTGAAGTGGCCAGGTCCGGATTTAGTAAAGAGTAAGGTGGTGTAAGCTGTACGCTGGCCACCAGGTTTGAACCACTTCTCGGGAAGGTAGGATCAAATACCGATGAACGCTGAAGTCCCAGCTTGAAACTTACATTGGTTGATGTTCCGTCGCTCAGTCCCTGGAATATCGGGTAATTCCTCAGATCATACCTGGTGAAATTCAAAGCATAGATCAGACTAAAATAGTCATCTGGCCATTTCAGTTGTTTGCCTAAGGAAAGAGACACCCCCGTAGTTTTCAGATAATTGGTATCTGATTTTGCTTTATCGAATGTACCGGTGAGGTAATCATATGCATTTGAGAATTTGCTGTGGAATATTCCAAAGGTCAGTGAGTTCCTTTTTTTACCTCCCAGCCAGGGCTCAGTGAAAGAAAAATTATACGATGTATAAGCGCGGCCGTTAGACTGATACCGGAGGCTGAGTTTTTGCCCGTCTCCCTGAGGCAGCGGATCCCAGGATTCTCTTTTGAATATATTGCGTATTGAAAAATTATTAAAGGTAACACCCAGGGTGCCGGTCAATCCAACACCACCACCCCAGCCCGCCGAAAGTTCTAACTGGTCGGATGACTTTTCTTCAAGTTGCCAGGTTACATCTACGGTTCCATCGCTCTGATCTGGTACAATGGCAGGATTAATGGTTTCCTGGTTGAAATAATTCAATGCTGCAAGTTCTCTTGTTGAACGGATGATGTCAGCACGGCTGAACAGCTCTCCGGGTAATGTTCTCAGTTCGCGGCGGATCACATGGTCCTTTGTTTTTTCATTACCTGAAATACTGATGGTACGATAACGGGCCTGTACACCTTCAATGATCCTGATCTCGTAATCGATGGTATCATTATATACAGAGGTTTCAACCGGCTCTGCGCGGAAGTACAGATAGCCATCGTCCTGGTAAAGGCTTCCGATGTCACCACCTTCCATGCTGAGCTGTTTACCAACACGGCTGTTAAGTACCTCTATATTATAGACATCGCCTTTCTGTATGCCCAGAATTACAGATAACAGGGAATCGGAATATTTTGTATTTCCTTTCCATGTTATGTCACCGAAATAGTATTTGTTTCCTTCGCTGATCAGCAGGTCAACCTGCAGGTTGCCTTCTTTATTATAATATTGCGTGTCGGCAATGATCTGTGCATCGCGGTAACCTAAAGAATTATAATACTGTAAAAGTTTCTGTTTATCATCCTCATATTTCTTTTCATCGAATTTGGCACCGCTGAATAATTTGAAACGCAGGTATGGATCAAGAAAGGCTTTTGTTTTAGTGGGAGAAAGAAAACCCCAGTCTTTAATATATTCTCCAAAGCTCTGTTTATAATTCTCACCATAGGGACTGGTTGTTTCTTCCGGATTAAGCGTGGCCTTGCTCATTTCCTTTGTATCCTTCAATTGCTTTTTGAGCTTCTGGTCACTTACTTCTTCATTGCCATAAAAGTTCACATCAGCAATGCGCACCTTATTTCCTTTGTCAATATAGAAACTCAGTGAATTGGCATTTACAAAAGTGGGATCCTTCTTTTCTTCAATGCGGACGGTTACATTCAGATAACCCTTATCCTTATAATATTTTTCTATGGCCTCTCTTGCATTCTTTTTTACAGTTTCTGTAATGATGGTTGAAGCAACAAGGTTTACTTTTTGCTGCAACTCATCCCTTTCTGTTTTTTTCGGACCAATGAATTCAAATTTTCCAAGCTTTGGTCTTTCCTGAACATTTAATTCAAGGTCGATAAAATCATCCTGAACAGCTGTGATAAAGATCTGCACATTACCAAAAAACCGCTGGCGCCATAAATTAGTGATGGCTTTGGAAAATACATCAGAACCTGGGATCAGTACTTTATCCCCACTTTGCAATCCGGATACGGAAAGCACAATGGCTGTATCAAGAGAAGTGATACCTGTAACCCTGATATTTCTTATTGTATATTCTTTTGGAACTCTTGCGTTTTGAATGGCCAGCAATTCAGGATCTACCGACGTAACAAGGGTGTCCTGTGCGTAGGTCAATGAAGCAAATGCAGATAAAACCGAAACAAGAACCAGGGATAAATATCGTTGCATAAGAATAGTTCAGTCAGTAAAGCAATGAAAATCGCAGTTTGGGAGGCAAATTAAATGGAAATTTCAATCAGAATTGTTAAAGAAAGCAGGCTATGAGCTACCGGCTTCAGGCCATTAGCCCTTAACTAAGGACTATGTGTTTCCACCTGCTCACTTGTCTTTCCAAATCTTCTTTCCCTGTTCTGGTAATCTATGAGGGCCTCATAAAGATTTTGTTTACGGAAATCCGGCCAGCGGACATTAGTAAAATACAGTTCGGCATACGCCAGCTGATAAAGGAGAAAATTGCTGATGCGGTATTCACCACTTGTACGGATCATAAGCTCAGGGTCGGGAAAGGCGCTGGTGCAGAGATATTGCTGAAGTATGTCCTGATCAATTTGTTCAACACTTAATTTCCCCTGTTTTACTTCCCAGGCAATATTTTTCACTGCATTCAGGAGTTCCCATCTTCCACTGTAACTCAGGGCCATTACGAGATTAAGCCCTGTATTATCCTTAGTAAACTCCAGGGCTTCGCCCAATTCTTTTCTGGCATATTCAGGTAACATGGAGAGGTCGCCAATTACATGGAGCCTGATATTGTTTTTATCCAGACTTTCCACTTCATTCCTAATAGTGGTTACCAGCAGTTCCATCAAACCCACCACTTCATATTGAGGGCGGTCCCAGTTCTCGGTGGAGAAAGCATAAAGTGTCAGGTATTCAATTCCCAGTTCGGCACATCCTTCAACTATATTGCGAACACTTTCTACGCCATGGTAATGACCAAATAGCCGGTCCTGGCCCTGTTCCCTCGCCCATCTTCCATTGCCATCCATAATAATGGCTATGTGGCGGGGTAAGCGCTCTTTATCAATTTGCGGAAGGAGGTCTGACATGGTGCAAATGTAATGAAGGTGGGGGCTTGTTAACAAGTTGACCAGTTAACTTGTTAACCTATCAACTAAACAACTCAATTAGCAGTAGGACATTTATAGGACTGTAAATTAAAACTCACAAAGAACATGGCTGTCACGAACTGGTCTTTATTCTGACTGTTTCCTCTTTGCCTTCCTTTGATCCCGATTGGAGGGCCGGTTTCATATGAACGGTCGGACAATAAAAACGCCGGGCTTGGACTACCATCCGGATTGGGAGGAAAAACAGATGGATCCACATAGGTTCTGCTTACATCATCCAGGTAATCTGTATTGGTAAAGCGGTGAACAATTTCAAATCCTACATTGATCCTTTCATTGATTGCATATTTGACACCTACGCCAAAAGGAATAGCAAACGACATGGATCCATAAGGCTGGCGGTCGCGGTTAGTGGTATCAATTCCCTGTCCTTCTGTATTCAATTGGCGGAGAAAATATTTCTGGCCGTCCAGGAAGGCATAGGGGTCGTAATTAAATACACTGGCCCCGAGGGTAACATAGGGCGTCCAGTTAAAATCAGGTTCGCCTGGCATGAACCGGTAAAAATTAAAGTCGCCCTGTAATGCCAGTTCCCAAACCTTTGAATTAAAACTTAAATTCCTGCGCCGCATAAACTCATTATGGCCATTGTACACATCTGAATATCCCAGCTGGGCAAATGTGCCTGAAATGCGGAGGGCGATATAGTTACCAAAATTCTTTCTGAAAAAAATATTCGCGGCCATCTTTGGACGGTTCAGTTTTGCCCGGGTATTAAGATCACCAAAATAATGACCCGCTCCCAGTCCAAATCCAAATTCCCCTTCCTGCACAATTGAGTTTTGTGAAAAAACCGCCAGTGGAAAGGTTAAGATCAAAGCTGCCAGAAATTTTCTCATAATCGCAAAATAAAGTTAAGCACTGATTTGTTAACGCAAATTAGGATTGTTTGGTATGAAAGGCAAGAAAAACAGTTTTCAGTTCAGAGTTCAAAGTTCTAAGTTCATAGTCACTGAATGCCATTCAAAATTTAAATTCAGTTATAATGGATTTGTATAGGGAAAATAGCCTGTAAACCACCCGGCTTTGAACATTGAACTATGACCTTCCCTAGTTCCTCTTATCCAGCCCCCAACTCAATTTATTCCTTAAGGTTTGAAGGAAATTATTTTCATTCAAACGTACGAGGTTGATCATAAAATTTTCCTTTCGAACGGCCAATAATACATTCTTATCCACTATTTCCCTGCGTGAGTCAAGTGCACATATAATATCGTCCGAGCGGCTTTCCACTTCAAATGAGATAATGGTGTTATCCGGAATTACAATAGGACGTACGTTCAGATTATGAGGTGCAATGGGTGTAAGTATCAGGCTACAGGCATCAGGGAAAACCACGGGCCCCCCGCAACTCAGTGAATATCCCGATGAACCCGTAGGTGTGGCCAGTATCAATCCATCAGCCCAATAGGTATTCAGTAATTCGCCATTCAGGTAGGTATGTATCTTGATCATAGGCGCCGTATCTCTTTTATGAATTGCAAATTCATTCAGGGCATAAGGCATATCATTGAAAAGGGGAATATTGGAATCGAGATGCACCAATGTTCTGCGGTCAATGATGTAGGAACGGCGGGCCAGTGCTTTTATGGCTTCACTCATTTCATCGCGGCCGATGCTTGCAAGAAAACCGAGCCGCCCGAAATTGATCCCAACCACCGGAATATTTTTATCACGCACCAGTATAACGGTATCAAGGAGGGTACCATCACCACCCAGACTTATCACAAAATCTATGTCGGAAGTAAGTTCATCGTGACCTGAGAATGTTTCGATATCCGGTGGAAGAGACAGGCGGGAACTGAACTGTTCCAGGAATGGTTCAAAAATAACCGGCACGATCTGCTCTTTGCCCAGTTCATCAAAAAAAAGCTGTACGTCCTTTTGCTGTGTCGATTCCAACACCCTGCTATAGATGGCGACCTTCATTGATTTGAAAAGTTGACGAGTTGACAAGTTTACAAGTTGACGAGGGACAGGCAGGTTTCTCCTTTTCAACTTGTCAATTCGTCAACTTGTCAACTACCCTTCAGAAATAATTGCGTTTGTGTAAATATAACCCGTTTTCACCTAAGCGGTTAAAGCTCCAGTCAAGTTTGATCACAAAGTCGGTGAACACAATGATATCAATTCCTATTCCTCCAGAATAAAGCAACCTGTTATTAAATTGATTTGTACCCGGATCCATGGAATGCACATATCCTGCATTTACAAAGGTCTTTACATATATTTTTAATGGAATATAATTATTCAGCCGGCTGATCCTGCCGGAGGTAAAATTGATCCGGGTATTAACCAGCTGCCTTGTGAATGTGGCCTTTGAATACCCGCCTGCCATACCGTCAATTACATAATATTCATATCCCTGGAGAAATTGTCCATCATGCCCTATAAAATGATTGGTGATATAGGGTTGTTTGAAGGGAAGCTTCAACATGCCTACGGCACTGGCATTAAAAAAATATTTTTTCCCGACAGGCCAGGTTTTGGAACCTTTTGCGGTTAGTTGCCACAAATGTACCGGATCATTGAACCCTTTTCTCTTCAATACAATTTCGGAAATAAAACCGCGTGTTGGATAAGGGATGAAATCAACATCAAAATAACTCATGCGGTAAAAAATTTCAGGATACCTGATAGCTGCTGCCGATGAAAAATCAGGATTTAATTTATGAACCGTATCCGCTATGTTCTCATAATTGTATCCAAATCCAAAACTATGTCGGGTTTTAATGGCAGGACGGTAAGTGATCTCCCCAAACCAGTTCAAATAACTGCGCAGATAGCGGTTATTGTCCTTCAGCGGAACCGCCTTATTCTGTTGCGTTACATAATTTACCTCACGGTTCTTTCCCAGTGCAATGCCGGCATTCACTGACCATTTCAGTTCATTGTCCAGGTAAAGCCCATAATACTGCACTGCCAGTTGCCGGGTAAAGCCATTCATAATATTCAGTTTCAGCTTATCGTTACGGCCGGTAAAATTATTATGAGTCAGTTTCAATCCATAATTAATGCGGTTCATATCCCGGTCACCGTCCTTCCACCACTCCTGAAAAGACTGATCTGCTGTTCTGATAAATGGTTTGGGCCAGATATACCATTTTTCCTCCACTTCAACATTTATGTAAACGTCGTTAGCACTGATTGTTTTCAATGAAACAATGACCTCCCGGAAGAGCCCTGTATTCATTAACTGTTTTCTTGCTTTTTGAAATTTGTTTGAAATGTCTGTGATATCGTATGATTCATTAACCCCGAATGGTAACTCACGTAAAATAATATCGGGATGGGTTCTTTTGTTACCCGATATAAAAATGTTGCGTACTATATACAAATTTTCCCTTGAAAACTCCCCGGATCCCAGGGCACGGGTGGTAAGAATTACAGAATCGGTTACCGGCGCGAGGGGTTGGGCTGCAGTTGTATAAT
>CAMPIQ010000118.1 GCA_946886475.1 uncultured Chitinophagales bacterium
TTATTTATCTATAAATGAATTTTCTGGAGCCTATGTATTGGTATAAATCCTTCATCGTTTTAATTTGTTTAAGCTTTTCCTTTTCATCCATTGGTCAGAGGATCGTTTATTCCGAGCCGGAAAAGGACGATTCCCGCAGGATGAATTTTGAGATCATTGGAAAGATCTCAGGCAACTTCCTTGTATATAAAGGCAACCGGAACCAGCATCATATTGTGGCTTACGATAATGATATGGAGCAGGTGGCAAAAGAGGAACTGGACTATATCCCCGAAGACCGGATCATCAATATTGATTTCTTTCCGTATAACGATTTTAGTTATATGATTTTTCAGTATCAGAAGAAGAACGTTGTATACTGTGATGCCGTAAAAGTGAATGGCATGGGAAAAAAGATCTCTGATGTAATACCATTGGATACCACACACATAGGTTTTAACGCAAACAATAAGATCTACTCGGCTATAACCAGTGAGGATAAATCAAAATTGATGTTGTTTAAGATCAATTCAAAGAACAGGTCAAAATTTATAGTAACCACCCGGTTATTTAATAATAATCTTGAACAGATCAATAGGTCCAGGTTTTTGATGCCTATGGAAGAGCACAACGATTACCTGGATGAATTTCATATTGACAATGACGGAGACATGGTTTTTGCGAAGGTGAACCGCAACAGCAATGAAACCATAATTAGTAGCAGCCTGCTCTGGAAGCCTGCTGAATCAGATACTTTAATGAACATTGTGATTCCCCAGGACGACAGGTACCTGGATGATATCCATATCAAAGTAGACAACGTAAACAAAAGATATTTTCTTTCATCCTTTTATTACAAGCAGAAAAGAGGAAATGTGGAAGGCTTTTATTTTTATGTATGGGATAAGCAAACGAAATACCCGGCTATGCAGAATTCGCTTGTGCTGAGCGATGAATTAAGAAAGGAAGCAAAAGGGGATGCCAATATAAAAATGGCCTTCAATGATTATTTTATCCGCAATGTGATTGTGAAAAGAGACGGCGGTTTCATCATAAATGCGGAAGCTTATTACACCACTTCAAGGTTCAGAAACTGGAACCGCTGGAATTACCTTTATGGAATGCCCTATAATTCCTATGATTATTACACCAGCTATTCACCCATGTATAATACCTGGTGGTGGAGAAACAGGTATGATAATTCCCAGGCCGTACGGCACCACGCTGATAACCTCACCATACTTTCTTTTGATAAACATGGTTCCCTGCAATGGAGTAGCGTTATACATAAAGAACAATTTGACGATGAAGGGGATGACCGGATCTCTTTTACCCTGGCCAATACCGGCAGCCAGATCCATTATATTTTCAATATGGATGAGAAGAGAACGCTTTTGCTGAATGATTATACCCTGTCGCCTGGCGGACAGGTGAGTCATAACCCAACACTCAAAAATCTTGACAGGGGTTATGAGTTCATGCCCAAATATGGTAAACAGGTAAGCAGCTACCAGGTGATACTGCCTTGTTTTTACAGGAATTACATTTGCTTTGCAAAACTGGAATTTAATTAATAGCATTGCTATGTGATTGGTGTATTCAAACAAAAATCCCCCGGGAATATCGGTGTACTTTTTATTTTCGGGCTCCTGCTGAAAATGCCTTTATTTCTTTATCCCAAACAAGTGGTGATAAGGGAAACTGACGGGCGACTCTATCAATGGCTTATTGATATATTACCAGGCGATCCCCTGCTTTACGCTGTTATTTCATTTACTTTACTGTATTCACAGGCCCTCATGCTTAATTACCTGGTAAATGAATACAGGATGATGGCAAGGCAATCTTTTTTGCCGGGTATGGCTTACATCCTGGTAACCTCTTTGCTTCCTGAATGGAATTACCTCTCTTCTCCACTCCTGGCCAATACATTTATCATCTGGATGTTCATCCTCCTGTTTAAATTGTATAATTCATCAAACGCCAGGCCCCAGGTATATAATATCGGCTTAATTGCAGGCATCAGCTCGTATATATTTTTTCCAACCACAGCATTTGTTATCTGCGTTCTTTTGGGCCTGCTTATCCTGAAACCATTCCGTTTCAATGAAATCGCCTTGTTCATTCTGGGGTGGACAACGCCATATTATTTCCATGCTGTTTATCTTTTTCTTAATGACCAGTTGAACGTTATTAATTTCTTTCCGCATATCTCTTTCAGGGTTCCTGTGATAAAAAGCTCAATTCCCCTTGCTGCCGGCACTTTGCTGCTGGCCATCCCTTTCCTGATAGGGGGTTATTTTGTGCAAACCCATTTAACCAAAATGCTCATTCAGGTAAGAAAGAACTGGAGCATATTATTATTGTACCTCTTGCTCGCGTTCTTTGTTCCATTTATCAACAGCGATAATTCCTTCCATACATGGATCCTCATTACAGCCCCGTTTACAGCTTTCCATGCCTGTGCTTATTCTTATCCCATTAAAAAATGGCTGCCGCTTTTTCTTTTTATGATCACCATAGGTTACATTCTTTATCAACAATATGGAACTCCAACATGGCATTAACGGCCTTGTAAGTATCTTTGCTTTTCAAAATTCCAGTAATGAAATTCGGTGTAGTTGTTTTCCCCGGTTCCAATTGCGACAGAGATATACATGATGCCCTGGTGCACGACCTAAAGCAGGAATGCACCATGCTTTGGCATAAGGACAGTGATCTTTCGGCTTTTTCAACAGCCGATTGTATTGTTTTGCCCGGTGGTTTTTCTTATGGTGATTACCTGCGTACAGGCGCTATAGCACGTTTCAGTCCTGTAATGCAGGCTGTTGTTGATTTTGCCAACAGGGGTGGGAAAGTGCTTGGTATATGCAATGGTTTTCAGATCCTTTGCGAATCGCGGTTATTGCCGGGTGCCCTGCTTAGAAATAATAACCAGCAGTATATCTGTAAAAATGTATTTGTTAAGGATATTGAAAATAATATTTACCGGATCCCGATTGCACATGGCGAAGGCCGGTATTATGCAAATGATGACACGCTGGACCAGCTGGAAAGAAACGGACAGGTGATGTTAAGATATTGCAATGAAAATGGGGAGATCACGGCAAATGCCAATCCAAATGGATCTGTAAGGAATATTGCCGGGATCTGTAATGAACAAAGAAACGTAATTGGTATGATGCCGCATCCTGAAAGGGCCTGTTCTCCTTTATTGGGAAATACCGATGGCCGTAAAGTGTTTGAATTGTTATTTTCCCTGGTTTTGGAGACCGCTTAAATTACTTTAACAACTTTCAAGAAATTTAGTTCTGAAATTTGTAATCAAATTTAAAAACATGAGGAGATTAAGTTTTATACTCATTGCCATTTTTACTACAGGTATTGCTTTTGCCCAGAACGATCCGGTTAGCTTTAGCTTTGCCAGCAAAAAAATAAGCAACAATGTTTATGAGGTGCACATTACCGCTTCTCTGGACAGGGGGTGGCATCTGTATTCCCAGTCGCAGCCAAAGGATGCCATTGCATTACCTACAACCATCAATTTCAATAAAAATCCATTGCTGGAATTTGACGGCAGTGTAAAGGAGATAGGCAAGCTTGAAAAATTTGTTGACAAGGAACTGGATGTGAGCGCAAACCAGTACAGCAACCAGGTTACGTTCGTACAAAAAGTAAAAGTGAAAGGGAAGGCCAAAACCAATGTAACGGGCAAATTGGAATACCAGGTATGTACTGATGAAAAATGCCTGCCGGCAAAAACTGTTAACCTGTCAATAGCACTTTAATAGATGAAATAGTTTTCTTTTGCAAACGAGTTCTTACCAGGAACTCGTTTTATTTTATATAAAAGAATTCAGGGATGAATAAAATCGGATATGTTTTATTGATCGTTAGTTTGCTCCTAAATGGTATGGTGTCTGCCCAGGATAGTGTATTTACATGGAATGTTACCAGCAAACGGATCAGCCCGGGTCAGTATGAACTAGTATTTACTTCACCGGGGGCAGCAGGCTGGCAATTATATGCGCCACAGATTTTACTGGATGTTCCGTCTGCCCGGCTTGATTTTTCTGATTCTTCCATACAGCTTCAGGGAAACCTCAGCGATTCAGGTTCACTCAAAACCATTGAAAATGTTTTTGGAGCCGGCATCGGCGTATATGAGGGTGCTGTTGCCTGGAAGCAACTGGTAACCATTGAGGGGACGGTGCCTGCCATTTTGCAGGACACTTTGATGTATAGTTATGGGAGGGGGGATGAGTTTTACCAGGGTAGCTTTGTTTTTTCTGCCGGGATGGAAGGAGGGCAGGCAAGTACTACCAGGATCAAAATACCCGGCCTTGATGTTCGCAACCCTGTAAATAATTGTGGTGATGATGAAACGGACAATGAATCACTCTTTACCATTTTTCTGCTGGGGTTCACCGGCGGACTAATAGCACTGATCACCCCCTGTGTATTTCCATTGATACCCCTTACGGTTTCATTCTTTACAAAAAGATCAACCAACAGGAAGAGGGGTATTGCCAATGCATTATGGTATGGCTTAAGTATTTTCCTGATCTATGTTCTCTTAAGTCTTCCATTTCACCTGGTAGATTCTGCCAATCCCGAAATATTGAATAACATCTCCACCAACATGTGGGTGAACCTGATCTTCTTTGTCATTTTTATTTTATTCGCCCTGTCATTTTTTGGCTTATACGAAATAACGCTTCCTAGTAGTTTTGCCAATAAAACAGATTCAAAGTCGGGCATTGGTGATATCTGGGGCATCTTTTTTATGGCCCTCACCCTTGCCATAGTTTCATTTTCCTGTACCGGGCCAATTCTGGGTTCTTTACTGGCCGGTGTTTCAAGTGGAGGAAGTACGGGAGGTGCCACTTTACTTACACTTGGAATGGCTGGTTTTGGAGTAGGTTTAGGATTGCCGTTCGCCTTATTTGCTATGTTTCCGGGTTGGTTACAGTCTTTGCCTAAATCAGGAGGCTGGTTAAATTCAGTAAAAGTGGTGTTAGGATTTCTTGAGTTAGCCCTGGCTGTAAAATTTCTTTCCAATGCCGACCTGGTGGAGCAGTGGCATTTGTTGAAAAGGGAGATCTTTATAGGTATCTGGGTAGTGATAGGTATTCTGACGGTATTGTATCTGCTCGGCATATTAAGAGGGAAAAATAGTCCGAAACCAAAAATGTCGGCTACCCGTTGGGGTTTTGCTGCCCTTTTTGCGGCAATCACCCTGTATCTTATTCCCGGACTCACTAATACAACCTGGGCCAATTTGAAATTGATCAGTGGCTTTCCTCCACCATTGTGTTACAGTGTATACCAGCAACCTGTGAACTGCATCAGAAATGTACAACCCTTACATGAATATGAGGAGGCACTTAAAATAGCAAAGGCCCAAAATAAACCGGTGCTCATTGATTTTACAGGCTGGGCCTGTGTGAACTGCAGGCGCATGGAAGAAAATGTTTGGACAGATCCTGAAGTTTCTGAACTGATGAAGAATAGTTTTGTAGTGGTTTCTTTGTATGTGGATGAAAGAAAAAGACTTCCGCCAACACAGCAGATTGAGTTTAAAGCAGGCAACGGTGAAACAAAAAGAATAATTTCCGTTGGAGATAAGTGGACCAATTTTCAGATCGAGAATTTTTATAAAACATCGCAACCCCAATATGCTATTATCAGCCCGGATGAAAAGGCACTTACCAGAACCAAGACCTATACGCCCGATGCAAAGGAATTCGAGGACTGGCTGAAATGTGGTTTGGATGCGTATGATAAATACAATAAAAAATGAAAAAGCCCCCCCGCAGCATGCGAGGGGGCTTTTTTATTGCCAGTGAATTTTAATATTCATCTTCATTAAATAAAAAGTCTTCCTGGGATGGATAGTCAGGCCAGATGTCTTCAATACTTTCGTAGACTTCTCCTTCATCTTCCAGTTCCTGGAGATTTTCTATCACTTCAATGGGAGCTCCTGAACGGATAGAGTAGTCGATCAGTTCATCTTTAGTAGCCGGCCAGGGCGCTTCTTCAAGATAGGATGCCAATTCTAAAGTCCAAAACATCGTGCTTAAATTTTATTGTTACTGTAGAAAAAGTTGAAGAATAATTACTGTGCCAGTATCCTCATCAAACCCTTCAAATTTTTCGCAAATGTAGTTTTATTAAGCAATTTTCCAAATGTTGTTTAAAAAGCATAGAACGAACTTTGCTTTGCGGTATTGTTTAAGGATATTTGAACCCATTCAACCAGTATAGAAATGCTGTCAGCAAGGAATATTCATAAAAGATACGGACCCGTGGAGGTGTTGAAAGGCGTTGATATAGACATCCATGCAGGGGAGATCGTTAGCATTGTGGGACCTTCGGGCTCCGGTAAATCTACTTTATTACACATACTGGGTACGCTGGACAATGCCGATCATGGGATGGTGGAGATCAGCGGGGTAAGGTTAGAAAGCAGGCCTTCCCTGAATATCAAACCGGCTCCCTGGTGGAAAAGGTTGATCAATTGGCTGATCGATATCACCATCATCTCGGTTATTAACTACTATCTTTTTAATTTTCTTCTGGAAAACATTCCTTCTTTAGCAGAAATCAACCTAATGGCTGGAATGGGCATCCTCGGCATCCTTATCTTATTTATTTATTACACACTGCTGGAGGGGCTTACCGGGAGGTCAATTGGAAAATACCTTACGGGCACAAAACTGATGATATCAAGAGATTATTCAAAACCCCGGCTGATCAATTGCATTAACCGTTCATTAGCCAGGCTGATACCATTTGAGGTCTTCAGTTTTTTTTCAGGCAGGCCGGTAGGATGGCATGATACACTGGGAAATGCAATGGTAACGGATTCAAAAATCCCTTGGCAGGAACGCAAAGGGTTATCGGCCGACCAGTTATCAAATTTCCGGAATAAAAAAATAGGCTTTGTATTCCAGTTTCATCATTTATTACCCGAATTCACTGCGCTGGAAAATGTTTGTATAGCAGGATGGATCAATTCCAATAAAAAAGATGTAAAAGAAAGAGCTATTAAACTGCTAAACATTCTGGGATTAAAGGACAGACTTCATAATAAACCTGGTCAGCTTTCAGGCGGGGAACAACAAAGAGTGGCCGTTGCCCGTGCCCTCATCAACAATCCTGATATTGTATTTGCTGATGAACCAACAGGTAATCTTGACACTGCAAATGCAAAAGAACTGCACCATTTATTTTTCGAACTTCGAAAGGAATTCAATCAGACTTTTTTAATTGTAACACATAATGAGGAACTGGCACAGTTAAGCGACCGTATGCTGACGATGAAGGATGGGAGAATGAGTTAACAGCTTTCTTATTACCATAAATCATCTGCCTCCGGGGCTACTGGGGTGCTATCCTTGCTTTCCACGGAATTTCTTCTGCTCCCAGTTGTTGTGCAATAAATCTTGAAAGCGTAAAAAGATAATCACTCAACCTGTTCAGATATTTGATCAGGGTTGCATCAACAAACAGCCCATTTTGTTGCATGTTCACCGCAAGGCGTTCAGCACGCCTGCAAACACAACGCGTGATATGTATGGAGGAAACAATTACATGCCCACCAGGAAGAATAAATGATTTCATTACAGGCAGGGCCGCTGTCATTTCATCAATCTTTTTTTCAAGGAAGGTGATATCCGTGTCAAAAAGGTCCGGCAATTTCATTTTAGACTCTTTTTCGTTATCCGTGGCAAGAGAAGACCCGATAGTAAACAACCGGTCCTGAATTTCTTTTAACTCAGGTTTTAAAGCATCAAAACTGATCTGGTCATTGATCAGCCCAATCCAGGAATTGAGTTCATCTACCGTTCCATAGGTTTCTATGCGGATATCATTTTTTGGAACTTTTGTTCCACCTATCAGGGAAGTTGTTCCCCTGTCACCTGTTTTAGTATAGATCTTGATTGACATGGATTATAATTGATGGTTGATGCAATTGGTACTTCATAATTCGGACAGCATAAGCTTATCTCCCTTTATCTCATTATCTCCGGCTTCTCTTTGCCCCTCATATCATTTTCTACAATCCCATCCCGCAGGCGAACAATGCGATGTGCATAATGGGCGATGTCCTCTTCGTGGGTCACCAGTATGATAGTATTGCCCTGCAAATGGATCTTTCCAAAAATATCCATGATCTCATATGATGTTTTTGAATCCAGATTCCCTGTAGGTTCATCAGCCAGAATTATGGAGGGGTCATTTACCAATGCCCTGGCAATGGCCACCCGCTGATTTTGTCCGCCGCTTAATTCATTTGGTTTGTGATGGCTACGGTCTGCAAGACCTACTTTATCCAGTACATGCAGCGCCTTTTCCACTCGCTGTTTCTTTGGAATACCAGCATATACAAGCGGAAGTGCAACATTCTCTGCTGCGCTAAGCCTTGGTAATAAATTGAACTGTTGAAAAACAAATCCAATTTCCTGGTTGCGTACATCGGCCAGCTCATTATCCGACGTTTTGCTTACATCTTTTCCATTCAGTATATACCTGCCTGAAGTAGGTGTGTCAAGGCAGCCAAGTATGTTCATCAGTGTACTCTTGCCAGATCCTGATGGACCCATCAGGGCTACGTACTCATTTATAAAAATATCAAGTGAGATACCCTTCAGCACTTCAATTACCTGTTTGCCCAGGAAATAATTCTTTTTGATATTTTCCAGGTGAATAATACGCTGCATTACGCTGTTCCGGGTTTTTTGATCACTTTGGGTACCTTAAAATATACGCCATCATGGCCTGTGGCGTTTTTCAATGCCTCATCACGGTTTATCATGCCTGAGGGAACATCTTCCCTAAGAACTCCCGTTTGAGGGCTCATATGTAATAAGGGTTCAACCCCATTGGTATCCAGTTCTTGAAGCTTATCAATAAAACCTATCATTTTCTGCAGGTCAGTTTTTATTTCTGCTTTCTCATCTTCATTGAACTGTAACATGGAAAGCTTGGATAATTTATCTATTAAGGCATCATCTACAGGCATGAACAAATATACCCCTGTCCCCCTGAAGGGGGAACTTAGTTCAGATTATTCTTTTTTTTCCGGATATTTTATTCTTATCCGATTGCTGAAGGGGGGAACTTAGTTCAAATTGAAAATATTCTTAAATCCAGGTTTCCCCTTCAGGGGCACAGGGGGTATATTTGCCGTCCTATGTCAAAAGAGATCGTTGTCAGTGGTATCAGACCAACAGGTTTTCTGCACCTGGGAAATTATTTTGGAGCCATGCGAAATTATGTACGCATGCAGGATGCATATGACTGTTATTTTTTTGTAGCTGACTGGCATTCGCTTACAACCCATCCGGATACAAAAGAATTAAAGAACAGTGTGTTAAGGGTGTTGGCTGAAAATATAGCAGCCGGCCTCGACCCCGCAAAAGTTTGTCTTTATGTTCAAAGCAGCATTCCGGAGATAGCCGAATTGTATCTGCTTTTAAACATGCTTGCCTACAAAGGTGAACTGGAAAAAACCGCAACATTCAAGGATAAGGTAAGGCAGCAGCCGGACAATGTAAATGCGGGATTATTGACTTATCCTGTTTTGATGAGTGCTGATATTCTGATTCACCGGGCCAGATATGTACCGGTTGGCAAGGACCAGGAGCAACACCTGGAAATAACCAGGAACTTTGCACAAAGATTCAATCACCGTTATGGTGAATTATTTCCCGAGCCAAAGGCTTTCAATTTTGGTGAGGAGCTTATAAAAATTCCCAGTCTTGACGGAGCAGGTAAAATGAGCAAAAGCGAAAATCAATATGCTACGCTGTATCTGGCCGATGAAGATGAATTGATCAGAAAGAAAGTTATGAAAGCCAAAACTGATGCAGGTCCCTCGGAACCAGGTGCTGA
This sequence comes from uncultured Chitinophagales bacterium, assembly GCA_946886475.1. Next base: position 9,880 of record CAMPIQ010000118.1, read on the forward strand.
AAAGCCCGATTATATCAAAAACCTTTTTCAGTTAATGGAGCTGGTGAGTGAGGAAAGCACCACCCGCAAATTCAACGAAGATTTTAATAAAGCATCCATTCGGTATGGTGATATGAAGAAACAACTGGCAGAAGATATGATCAGGTTTATCCGCCCGATCAGGGAAAAGGCCGTTTCCATATATAGCGACAAGGAATATTTGAAAAAGATCATCAGAGAAGGTGCAGAACGGTCAAGGGAAAGTGCCCAGGCTACAATTAGATCTGCAAGAGAAATGACAGGATTGAATTATATGTAATGAATTATCAGGCTTTTTTCCTTATGGAGATAAGATTGGCAGTTTCAAAATAAACTCTATTTTTAGCAACACTTATTTATTTTCATTTCCGGATGGCGAAATCTAAAAAACCAAAGCACATTGCAATTGCGGGTAATATTGGCGCTGGTAAAACCACTTTGACCGAATTACTCAGCAAACACTATAAATGGATACCACATTTCGAAGACGTGGATCATAATCCATACCTGAATGACTTTTACGAGGACATGCCGCGCTGGAGTTTTCAATTGCAGATCTATTTTTTGAACAGCCGTATCAACCAGCTGCTTGAAATACACAAGGGAACTGAAACGGTAATACAGGACAGGACCATTTATGAAGATGCTCACATTTTTGCACCCAACCTTCATGAAATGGGGTTGATGAGTAAAAGGGATTTTGATAATTATTTTAAATTTTTCCAGACACTTAAATCAATGGTCCAGCCTCCGGATCTTATGATCTATCTGCAGGCTTCTGTTCCAACACTTGTTGGGCAGATCCAGAGCAGGGGAAGGGAATACGAAGAGAATATCAGGCTGGATTACCTTAAAAGGCTCAACGAATACTATAATAAGTGGATCGAAAACTATAAAGAAGGTCCTTTGCTGATCATAAATGTGGACGATAACCGTTTCCCGCAAAAAGAAGAGGACCTTGGAAAGATCATTGGAAAGATAGATGCGCAGCTATATGGGTTGTTCTGACCTAAGGGCTAAAGGCCAAAGGCCATTAGCGCAAGGCTTTCCTCATGGATAAGTTGCATAAACATCAGTTTCAGATAACAGCGACTGAATTTTTTCCAGCCACTCATACTGCGCTTTTCTTTTGCGGCTATGGTCTGTTTCTCCATCGTACATTCTCTGATATTCCTCCTTCTGGTTTACGATTGACTGATAGATCTCGCTGATATCTTTTTTAAACGTTCTTTTATTGAATTCATAATTCTGCAGGGCTTCATTCAATTTGCGGGCAAAGATCTCAGTAATGTCGAAATGTCCCTGTTCGTGAGCAAGGATATAATCCGTTTTCATCAATCCCCAGGACTTTGTTTTTGAAAAATGACAGGTTATATTATACGATAGCCTGCCACCCTGCATCTGGTAAGCAATGCCAAGAGAGGTGCTGGTGGAAGCAACGGCTTCCGTTCCTTTTTTAGGTGCGCAAAGGAAATCTTCCCAGGTTAATCTTTTATCAGACCAGGGAATAATTTCACTGGGTTCATTATCTGAAAGTACAGATAACCCGGGTGAATAAAAATGTACTGCTTCTGCAGCCGGTGCGGGTATTCCTGAAAATCCCAGTGCCAGTACGGAAACTGTTATTAGGTGGAAGAGATTCATAGTTTTATCTAACGGTTATTGGATGAAAAAAATTATATAGGGTTACACCCATCCAGGTTAAATAAAAATAAAAAATCCTTCCTGTGATTTATATAAGAAAAATCTAAAATGCTTTTTCTGAAAGACCAAAGGTCGGTTTTGATCGGTGAGCGGGGGTAGGGAGGAGTCCTGGGTGTTAAGTCATGAGTCATGAGTCATGAGTTATGAGTCTGGAGTCTTGAGTCTTGAG
>CAMPIQ010000119.1 GCA_946886475.1 uncultured Chitinophagales bacterium
AAATTCATTTACCTGACACCGGATAATAATAACAATCCATTGGTTGTTGTTGCCCTCGATAAAAAATCAGGCGATCCAAAGGCCATCAGGGTGAGAAAGATAGAATACTATTAATAATTCATTTTTTATGGTGAGTTATAATGATGCTCAGTTACTTCGTAGTTATATACAAAAGTTCCTTGAGTTGAAGGATGAGGACTGGAATTTATTACTTCCGCATCTTAAAGAAATGACACTTGAAAAAAATCAATTCTTTTTAAAAGAAGGTAAGAAAGCCAGGCTGATTGGTTTCCTGATTGAAGGAGATATGCGGCATTTTTATACACACGACGGAGAAGAAAGAACAACCTATTTTTATTTTGAGAATAATTTTGTAGCTGATTATATAAGCTGTATCAGCGGCATGGCCTCAAAATTAAATATTGAAGCCTTAACAGCCTGCCGGTTGCTGGTTTTTCCCTATGAGATTTTAAAAGCACTGTTTGATAAAAGTCATGGCTGGGAAAAATTCGGAAGGCTCATAGCAGAATACCTGGCCCTGGGTCTTGAAGAGCGGATGGCAGGATTATTAATGCAAAGCCCTGAGGAAAGATACAGGCAACTTTTACAAAGTAACAGGCATAAGATCATTGAGCGGATCCCGCAACAATATATTGCTTCCTACCTTGGCATAACGCCGGTAAGCCTCAGCAGGATCAGGAGGAGATCCGCGAAGGGCAAAGGGAATGAATTCGCCCAGCCATAACTGTTATATGCCCATTGATTTCTGTACACAAAAATATTTCTTAACAATTGTAAAGAAGTTTCACGAATATGGAAAGCAATTTTGTGTTGTAAAAACAAACAGCATGAAATTGATTCTAAAAACAGAAGAACTGGCGCAATTGGTAATAGCCCTTTTGATGCTTGGCAACTTTCCGGTTGGCATGGAATGGTGGTTGTGGATCATTTTATTTTTTGCTCCCGACCTTTCAATGGCCGGATACCTTGGAAATGCAAGGCTGGGTGCTATTCTTTACAATGTTTTACATCATAAAGGCGTAGCTGCAATAATATTTGTGGCCGGTTTTGCAGGTTCGGAAATATACCTGCAGGTTGCTGCCCTTATTTTATGGGCACATGCTTCGTTTGACAGGATTTGGGGATATGGTCTGAAATATCCAGGTTCTTTCCATCATACACACCTGGGTTTCATAGGAAAAAAAATGGGCTGAAGCTGAACTTCATCAATTACCTGACAAAAAACCGTATTACTACGGTTTTCTAATCAGTGTGATGAGGTCATTTTTGCTAAATAAGTTTTTATATGGAACCAGCCGACCAGCCAGTGATATTACCTGACTATGCCAGGATCAATATTTTGAAAGAAGAACAAATTAAATTCTGGACAAGACACCTGCAGGTAACGGAAGAGCAGTTGCGTTATGCAGTATTTATTTGCGGGCCTATAATGAAAGATATTAAGGGGTTTCTTGAACGTCACTATAAGCACCTCGATGAATAAATTATTTCTTCATCAGTTCATCCAGTTTTGACCTGGTGATGGATTGTGGATCCAGTTTTATTGCGATCTTATAATTTTCTATTGCTTTTTCTTTGTCCCCGCTGGCTATTAGTGCATCACCAAGGCTGTCATATACATTTGAGCTTTGGGAATAGTTAATTACGTTCCATTTAAAATGTTGTATGGCCTTTTCTATGTCCCCATTCTGCAGATGAAAATATCCCAATCCGTTCACCAGTTCTTCGGGAGGAAGAATGGTGTAGCCCATTTTAAGCGAAACCTTTTTATAATGTTTAATTATTGTATCAAGGCCCATTATGGCCGCATTCGCCGACAGCCTGTAATCATTAAAAATAAAACGGAGCCCATCATATTCTGAAATAAGCGGAACACTTCCATGGTCATCTTCACTATAGAATTTCCATGCATATTCAAGTCCATTGTTTTTATTGGCTTCAAGAATGTGGGTCAGTTCCATAATAGAGCGGATATGTTCAGTATTCAGACTCGTATCATTTTCCACCTCTTTTATCTCAATGCCCGGTGGCATTGTATTGGCTACGGCCAGGTATAGTGATTTGTTTTTAAAATCTTTGCTGGCAAGTTTTTTCCTGGCCTGTTGTATCAGATCTCCTTCTGCCCACCACATACTTGGGTCAATGGATATATATGAATTAAATAGATCGGTATGATTCAGCAAAACATTGATGGCTACAATTCCACCAAATGAGTGGCCAACAAGCATTCTGTGCGGAGCAGTAAAATATTTTTTTTCGATGGAGGGAATAAGTTCTTTACGCATAAAGCTTATAAAATTTTCTCCCCCACCAGATGATTTAAGAAAATCAGCCTCCCTCCCATCAGGAGTTACCCTGCTTGCAACATGTGTAAGATCTCTGGTGCGGTCCGTATTAGGAATGCCAACAACGATCATGTCAGGAAATATGGAATTCCCATTAATGCCACCTGCAAGCTGTTGTATGAGGCCGGTAACTGAATGAAAATGCGCATCTCCATCCAACAGGTACATTACCGGAAAGCGTTTGGATGAATTCTCAGGATTGTAGGACGATGGCAGATAGATCCAGATCTCCCGCTTTTCATTTAGAATATGAGAATAAACAGAGTCTTTCTTGCCGATTATGATATTATTATTTTTTGTCTGTGCTTTTACCTGGATGGCAGCTGAAAATAATAGTAGGAAGGCAAGCTTTTTCATGCTGTTATTTTTAGAAAAGCTAATCTTTTGGTTCCGCAATGAAAAAAAATTGTGGATTGGTGGTAATTGTCAGCTGCTGATTGTCCTTAAATGAGGAAAACTTAGGCTCGGGTTGATTTGACAGGTAAAAAGTTGTAAATTACAGAACACCAATTTGCGTACAGTTTATGAAAAAAGTTAACGATATCCTGCTTCGTAAAGGACGTTCTGTAGTGGCTGTAAGTCCTGACACCTCAGTAATCGAAGCCCTCAAAATGATGGCAGAGAAAAATATCGGTTCGGTTGTAGTGATGGCCGGCAATGAGTTTGCCGGAATATTTACGGAAAGAGATTATTCGCGTAAGGTTGTTTTAAAAGGAAAATCATCTGAAACCACTACAGTTGGAGATATTATGTCCATCGAATTCCCGAAACTGTCTCCACGGGATACGGTGGAATTTTGCATGCAGCAATTATCTGAAAAGAATATCAGGTACCTCCCTGTTTTTGATGAAGACGGATTATGTGGGATCATTTCTATTAATGATGTAGTAAAGGAAACCATACAATCGCAGGAAGAAACCATTAGCTCCCTGAAGGATTATTTGCACATGTAGGGAAGCTCCACCCCACTCCAGCCTCAAACTGATTGACCAGATCCTTCATTTGGCAGCTACATCGGTTGATGAATATAGCGTGTATAGTGATTGAGAACTATATGTGGAGAGAACAGCCTGCAGCCATTCCCTCCGTTGTTTTAAACTACAAAATTCCATCCGTTCGTTTCCTTTATTTTACCTGTTCTGATTCCTTCAAGTTCTTTTTTCAAACGGAACATAATACTTTGTTCGCTATAAGGTGGCAGTTCAAAAAGTTCATCATCAATGCCAATGGTTGAAATTGGGGCTACCACAGCTGCTGTACCCGCACCAAAAGCTTCAGTAATTTGTTTGTTTTCAAATGCTTTCAGGAGTTCTTTTATGCTAACCTGTCTTTCTTCTGTTTCAATGCCCAGCATGTCTGCTATTTGTAATAATGAATCACGCGTAACTCCATCCAGTATCGAATCGGATAAAGGTGGTGTTACCAGTTTACCGTCAATCACAAACATCAGGTTCATGGTTCCGCTTTCTTCAATGTATTCATGCTCATAAGCATCTGTCCATAATACCTGGTCAAAACCTTCCTCTTTTGCTTTTTGGGTAGGAAAGAAAGCTGCACCATAATTACCGCTGCATTTTGCAAAACCAGTTCCTCCTTTTGCAGCTCTTATGTATTCCCGTTCCACTTTAACGCGGACAGGTTTCTGGTAAAGTGAGGGTACAGGACCTGTAACTATAATGAATTTATATTCTTCAGATACCTTAACGCCCATTCTTGCTTCACTGGCAAATACAAATGGCCGAAGGTATAAGGCTACATCCTGGCCGCCTGGCACCCATTCATTGTCGAGTGCTACCAATTGTAAAAGCGCTGCTGAAAATAATTCATAAGGAATTTGAGGCATGCACATACGTGATAATGAACGGTTGAGCCGCCTGTGGTGCCTGTCCAGCCGGAATATATTTACCCTGCCATCTTCCATCCGGAATGCTTTCATTCCTTCAAATACCGACTGTCCGTAATGCAATGCCAGCGTTGTAGGTGATAATGGAATTTCCTGGAAGGGCGTGATCTCAGGTTCCTGCCATTCGCCATTTTTATAAGTGCAGGTAAACATATGATCGGACACGAATTTTCCAAATTCCGCTTTTTTCCAATTCACTTCGCCCAGTTTGGAATTACTGGTTTTTGTTACGGGGATCTCCAGGATTGTTTCCATAATTTAAATTTTATTGTACAGTTCCTTGATACAACAAATCTCCCCAAAACTTCTACCATAAAACAGATTCAGATTTTTTAATTTTGAGTAGATCAGATTATATGGAAACCGTTATAAAGGAACATAAATACCTGCAGATCGCCGAAGGCATTGAGCAGATGATTCACCATGAAGTTTTGCGCATCGGGGATAAACTGCCTTCAGTTAGGATGCTTTCGGAGGAATATGGGATCAGCATGGGTACTGCATTCCAGGCTTATTATCATCTGGAAGGAAAGGGTTTGATAGAAGCTAGGCCCAAATCGGGCTATTATGTTCGTTTCAATAATAAACGTTTTCCTGCCGGTATTACGCCCACTCAGCCCGAACCCATGGTAAATGAGGTATCCATACAGGAAATGATCAATAACGTTTACCGCAACATCAGTGCGGAGGATCTTATTAATTTTTCGGTTGCCGCCCCGCAGCTGAACCTGCTGCCCGCAGCCAGGATCAATAAATCGGTTGTTCATGCATTGCGATCTTCAAAACACCATTGCCTTAATTATGAACACACACAGGGTAATGAAGAGTTGAGAAAACAGGTAGCAAAACTTTCATTTAACTGGGGTGGCAACATACAGCCTTCCGATATAATCATTACAGCAGGTTGTATGGAATCCCTGGCGCTAAGTTTAAGGGCAGTAACCAACAGGGGTGATGCTGTGGCCATTGAAAGTCCTACCTACTTTGGCATATTCCAGGTAATGGAAAGTTTAGGACTTAAGGCAGTTGAGATCCCTACCGACCCGGTGGAGGGTATAGATCTGCATTTCCTTGAAAAGGCTATCAGGAAATTCGGAATCAGGGCCTGTATGTTTGTTCCAAATTTTAATAACCCTCTTGGTTCCTGCATGCCGGATCAAAAGAAAAAAGAACTGGTTGCGCTGATATCCCGGTATGAATTGCCTTTGATTGAAGATGATATTTATGGCGAATTATATTTTGGAAAACACCGGCCCAGAACCTGTAAGAGTTTTGATACAGATGGCTGGGTGCTTCACTGTTCTTCCCTTTCAAAATCGCTTGCCCCTGGTTACAGAATAGGATGGTGCATTCCCGGAAGATTTGCAGCACGAGTAAAGAATTTGAAACTGATGCATACCATCACAGGTCCAACGCTTACTCAGGTAGCCATGGCTCATTTTCTGAGTATAGGAAGGTATGAACATCATCTTAAAAAATTACGATCAACCCTCCATACCCAATATATGCGGTATGTACAGGGGATCATTGATTATTTTCCGCCGGCAATCCGTTTGAGCCGGCCCGGTGGCGGTTTTGTTCTTTGGGTTGAAATGCCCGGGGGAGTAAATGCTTTTAATTTATACCAGGAAGCCATGAAGTATGGGATTTCAATTGCGCCTGGTCAAATTTTTTCAGCAAGCGGGGAATATCGAAATTGTTTTCGCCTGTCCTATGGCCTTGCCTGGGATGATAGTATTGAATATGGACTCAAAATGCTGGGCACACTGGTAAAAAAACAAATTAAATAACGAGGTCCTGCGCCCGGTTCTTTAATACTTCTTTAGCCATGATCGGCTCAGGTTCCGGTAACATACCATATTCAACCTCCAAAACAGGGGTTTAAACGATTAAAGGGTCATTTATTTCGCTAATTGCTCTCTCTTTGCCAAACCCGGAATTTTTGACCAGATGAAAGCACTACCTGTAATTTCTTCATATCCATCCAACTCTTTTAGTGATCCCCTTGAAAGAGCGCTGTATATATTACAGGATGCCATCATTATCATCAACAGGAAAAAAGTAGTAACCTACATCAATAAGTCCGCTTCAGAGGCGGTTTACAAACAACTCGGTCGTGAATTAAATGTTGGTGCGCATTACATGGATTATGTGCATCCGCAGCGGAGGGAATTAAATGAAGAATATATAGAGCAGGCATTAGGAAATAAAACATCTTTTACCACCATAAACTATCCCCAGATTGGTGAAGATACCTGGTACCAGCTGGAGTTTCATCCCATGCCTGACGATACGGGGCTGGTTACCCATGTATGTGTACGTGGAAAAAATATTACCAAACAGATCTTATTAGAAAGGGAACTGGAAAGTGAAAGAGAAAAAAATAAGATAATGCTCATCAAAGCTACGCTGGATGCGCAGGAAAAACAGCGTACAGAGATTGGTCGTGAATTACATGATAATGTGAACCAGGTACTCACTACCGTTAAGCTTTACAATGAACTCTGTCTTACAGAAGAATATACCAATAAACACTTACTGCTTCGTTCTGTTCAACAGGTAAATTATTGTATTGAAACATTAAGGAGTTTATCAAAAACGTTGAGCAGCCCAAGTATTGAGGAAGCAGATCCCAAAGAATCTATTAAGGAACTTGTTGATGAGATCAATGCAACCAGGAAAGTGGATGCCCATTATTTTACTTATGGGGTTCAGCGTGAAAGAATTAGTCAGGACCTGCTTACCGCCTTATACAGGATTGCACAGGAACAACTCACCAATGTATTAAAATATGCTAAAGCATCCAGGGTGGATGTTATGCTGGTTGCAACGTCCTCAAGCATCGCTCTTAAGATTCAGGATGATGGCCAGGGCTTTAACCAGGAAGAAAAAAGAAAGGGCGTTGGCATTACCAATATGATCAGCCGTGCAGAAACACTGGGAGGCCACATTGATATTGCTTCCCAGCCAGGCAAGGGTTGTTCATTGATGGTTGAATTTCCACTGAACTGATCCATTGCGGCATGATAATCTCATCAGTGAAATTTATTGTTCCTTTTTTATTATTATTTTCTTAGCCTTCCTTTAATTATTTTATCTATCTTTTTATTAAAATGGAACCATCATTTAATTGAGATAGAATCCTATACTGTGTTAATCTTTTCACCTTAACTATGACCAGGAAAGCCCTTTCCTTACGAGAGTTTACGGAACTGCCGGAAGAACTTCAGCTTGAAGTACTTCATAAACATGGCGTGTACGTAGGCAAGAGAAAAGTCAGCGGACAGTTTATTATACTCTTTCAACTGCATGGATTTTATGTTGAATTGTATTATTCGGAATATAGAAAGTCAGTTGACCGGATCATTACTTCCAACCATCCTGAGATCCTACACCCCTATCTTGACCAGATAATAGTAAAAGACCTTGGTAAATAAAACCAGTTGCCAGGTTTATCGAAAATTTGATACCAATTTTTTTTATAATTGTAAAGCCGTTTTATAATTAAAACACAGCCAACCATGACACAATACCAGCCACCCAGCAGTTTAGTATTGTATGCAGATGATGATCCGGATGACCTTGACCTGGTATCCCAGGCTTTTAAAGAGCATGCTCAAAATGTTGAATTGATCACGTTCCACGACGGAATTGAGCTACTCAGGTATATTGAAAAGCTGGATCCATTACAACCGGCTCCCTGCCTGGCAATTATTGATATCAATATGCCCAGGCTTGATGGTAAGGAAACACTTAAACGCCTGAGGAGTATCAATGGCTATTCAGATCTGCCTGCAGTTTTATTTTCAACTTCTTCCATGCCAATGGATGCAAAATTTGCCAAATATTACAAGGCGGGATTTATAACCAAACCTCTTCATACGCAACAGATACATTTGATCATAAACGAGATCATTGAACACTGTCCGGATGAAGTAAAAAGAATTATCAGGAAAAAGAATGGGAATTAATGCACTTCTATTCTTTCTCCTGTTTCCATGGCTTTATATATAGCCTGTAATATCTTCACATCCTGCCTGCCCATTTCTCCCGGTACGGGAGTAGGATCATTATTTTTTATGGCCAGTGCAAAATCATCCATCTGGATGGCCTGTTGTCTTACCTCTGGAAAATCCATTTTCCCTTCAGATGTTTTCCCTTTAATGCCTTTGTATTTATAAGCCGGCGATAGCGCTGCCCAGCCATTTGTGGTTTCAAGTTTAAGCAGGTTTTGTACTTCTGAATAGCTGCTTCTGCATGCACCGGTAATGCCTCCTGGAAATTCCATTGTCCAGCTTAAAGATTCTTCTACATCCCTGAATTTATCCGGTTTGGTTTTCTTTCCTTCCCTGGCTGTAACGGCAACAGGTTCCATATTTAAGGTATAACGGCAGGCTTGCACACAGTAAATGCCCACATCCATCAAAGGGCCTCCGCCAGCCAGTTTCTTATCAATACGCCATCCTTCTGTATCAGCCATCCCGTGTTCTGCAATGATCTTAACCGGTTCGCCTAAAGTTTTTTCTTTTCCGATGCGCATCATCTCCTGGTTGTGAGGCTCAAAATGAAGCCGGTATCCAATGGAAAGCATCCTGCCTGCTGCTTTACAGGCATTGATCATGCTGTCACAATCTTCAACAGTCAGTGCCATAGGCTTTTCACAGATCACGTGCTTTCCTGCACGGGCGGCACGAATTACGTATTCCGCGTGCAGTGCATTGGGTAAAACAATGTAAATAATATCTATAGCGGCATTATTACTGATCTCATCAAAGTTGTGGTAGTTATAAATATTTTCTTCCGGTATATTGTATTTCTTTTTCCATTCAATGGCTTTTTCTTCTGAGCCGGTTACAATGCCAGCCAGGTAACAATGTTTGGTTTCCTGAAGCGAAGGTGCCAGTTCTCCGGTGCTGTAAGTTCCCAGTCCAACCAGGGCAATGCCGAGTTTTTCTTTTGATTGCATGTTTAAAGATTGATAAGGAAAAAGGTCTAAAAAAATATGCCACTGAAGATGTAACCATTACAGGGTCCTTATTTATCTGTGCGGTTACACCTGATGATCTTTTAATTCAGGATACATATCATTAGAAAATGGCTCACAAAGATTGCGATGAAAAGGAATGATCCCGTTTCATCCGCCATATATTCCACTTCATTCAATATGGCTTGAATTAATAGGTTGAATCAGTTCAGATTTGCATGTTAAATCAAGGCTATGCAAAAGGTTACATTTTTTTTCTTTTGTTTGCTCCTCACCACTGCGGTTTGGAGCCAGTCAAAACCACCGTCCATGGATCCTGCCAAATGGAGCATGGAAGACATGAAAAAATTTGCTGCCATGCGTCCGGCTGAACAGGAGGCCTTTAAAAAGAAAATGCTGCAGCAGGCAGAGATGCAGTTAAAACAAAAAGCTGAAACGCTACATCTCAACATAGATGAAACCATTTTACCTTCCTGGCAGATTAAGCCTCCGGTAATGGATGTTAAAAGACTGTCGTTGATACCGGTGAAGCCACCAACACGTCAGGAAATGGTGCAGGAAGTATCCAAAATGGAAGCGGCATTGAGATCAGCTGTTGGTAACCAGGTGGTGCAAAAGGTGGAAGAATTTGCCGCTAACAAATCAGTAAAAGAAATACAATCGGCTGCAACAGGGGGTTGGTATGACAGTAATCCACAATCTGCACTTTTGCTGGGCATGAAGGCCGTTCAGAAAGATTCTTCAGATGTGTTAGGATGGAATAACCTGGCAGCCATTATGAATCTTTCTGGTCTGGAACACCAGGCCATTCCAATTTTGCAGAATTGTTTACAGGATCACCCTGAGAATGCCATGCTTTTGAATAACATGGGACAGGCTTTTTTGGGATTGGGTGATGTGGTCAGGTCAAAGGAATTTCTTAAGAAATGTCTACAGTTCGATGACATGCATCCGGAAGCCAATCGTTCCATGGCCATGATCTGTTTATTTGGGAATGATATGGCCGGGGCGCTGAAGCATATGGAGAAAGAATTTCAGGTAGCACAAAGAAAATCATCGCTTGCCTACCTGGTAAAATCCGGGCAGCGCGATAAGATCAACCTCGCTGCTCTGAGAAAAAGAAAAATGCTGCAGGATGGAGTGAAGGAAAAAGATTTTTTTTCCGAGATCGGTCTCGAAAAATTCAGCATACCCGATCCACCCGCCAGCTCAAAACTATCCAGGATGTGGCTGAAAGAACATGCTGGTTTATTTCAATCCATTTCGGATGAAATGCTGTTCTGGAGCAGGGCAAGCATCACTACACCGGAGCAAAATGAAGCCGAAGGCAAAAAGTTCCATGGCATGTACAAGGAACTGGCAGATGAATTGATCAGGGATCTGGGCAACCAGTATATTCCTTTGCTGGGTGTGATTGGTGAAGATGATGTTTCCTACCTGCAGCAATTACAGGTGAACCACTATAAAAAAGAAAAGGAAGTTGTATGTCCGGATGGCCAGGGTATCAGTGTAGAAGCATATAATACCATCTGCTGCGACCTGAAAACGCCGTTGATTGACGAACTGATGGCAACATACAATAGCTATGTATCAGCTAAAATCAAACAGGCTCAGTCCAATTACAAACAATACCTCAATGGTTTGATCAATATTGTACAACTTGACCCCAGCCTGGCCAACCGCATCCTGGTTTATAAAGCAGTATCCGGATATTTTGCTTTTCTGCACCAGGCCATTGGCAGTTATCTGGTTTTGGATCCATATATGACCTGTTACAGTAACAATCTTACAAGCGAGGAAGCCAGACAGATGATAGAATCTGCACGGAATGTTGATATTCAGTGTCCGTCCTGGCTAAAGTTGAATACGTCTTTTCTGGTGGCCAAGATCAAGGCAGACTGTAACGGTTACAATATAGAAGCTGATGTTTATAAATTGATCCATGTTGGTGCGGAAAAGAATTTTAAAACCGGCACATCTACATTGTACGTAGGCGGTGGAATTGAGGGCAAATTTAAAAGCATGGCAAAGGGATCCATCAAGCAACAGTTCTACGTTGTATGGGATGCCAATAATGATTTTGCTGACCTGGGCATGCGTGGATCGGCCAGTGGCAGTATTGTGAACGGGGCATTAGCTGCAGATTTCAGTTATGATTTTGCCATGAACAGCGGCTTCAATGCGCAGGCAAAGGTGAAGAGTAACTGGATAGATAATTATGAAAAGGCAATTAAGTTTATTTCAAAGAAATAAAAACCAGCTACATTATTAATGTTTTAAT
>CAMPIQ010000120.1 GCA_946886475.1 uncultured Chitinophagales bacterium
GCCTTGATTCAACAACTACATGGCTTACAGAAATACCCGATGCGGGGATCAAAGGAATGATGACATTGAAATAATTATTTTCTTTTTTTATTTGTAGCGGAACATGATTCAATAACTGATAACGGCTGTTGATGCTTTTAATACCAATTCCTGTTGATTCCAGGCTTTGCGACCTCGCCATAAGATTGTTCCTCACTACCAGTTTCTTATCCTCATTACTGAAGATCTCAATAACCAGTGGTTCGTCTTTATGAACACGATTATGTTTTACAGCATTCTCCACCAGTAACTGAAGTGTTAATGGTGGAAGCAGGTAGGCCCCGCATTCTTTTGAAATATCCATATTCATCAAAATTCCCTTACCATACCTGGTTTGTAAAAGATGGAAATAAGAATAGATGAAACCAAGTTCATTGGTTACGGTGGTCAACTCCGTTTCATTATTTTTAAGCAGATATCTGAAAACTCTGGTAAGTTCATCCAGGAATTTTTCTGCCTGTGCAGGATTTTCACTTATTAAAGATGAAAGAGAATTCAGGTTATTAAAAAGAAAATGAGGGTTCACGATCCCTTTCAACTGCTGCAGTTCTGCCTGCAATTTTTCCTTTTCAAGTATATCTCTTTCCTTTTCTGTATGTCTCAGCTTTGCGAAATGATAAGCAAGTTCATAAATACACAGCAATAATAAAAAGCTCATCATCCCGTAAATAGCAGAAGACCCGATCAAACCAATGGTAACGCTTTTATCATTGAAGTGTAACTGAAATCCTGAATTTGCACCCATCAGGGTATCACCAAATGCGATATAATTTCTTACCGCTTTACTGATAATAAACAGGGATGACGTAGTGATAATACCAGTTGTGATGAGCATCCAAAGCCTTTGGTTTCTCTGGCTTTTTTTTCTGAACCACTGTCTGCTCCTGCAAATAAGATAGCGGCTGGATTCACAAACAAGGAGTATGGTGAGCACATAAATAATATTGGCCCGTGTGGTACTCCCCCCTCCCATCATATATTCATAAAAGAATAATCCGCAGGGAATTGCCGGTAGCAGAATGCGGAGGGCCCTGTCTTTTACCTGGATCAAGCGTTAGTTTGATGCTAATCTACATTTTTAATATAAACCGCTCAATTATTTGTTATTCTTCCGTTTTGTTTTCCTTTTCTAACCCGGCTGCTGTGGTAGATTAGAATGAGATTAGAATGGCATTAAAAAATCAGCTAAATCATTAAACCAATGTCAGTTAGTTTAGTTTTGCCCGCAACTATTACCCTTAATGGCTGAATCCTTTAAAAAGAAATTTAATGGGATAGAATATGCTTTTTACCGTACCACTATATTAAGTGATACTACATATTTTATCATGTTTGATGAAAATGGCGCCAGGAATTCTGTCCGGATTGCCAGATTAAATGGCCGGTGGAAATTACCGGACAATTCCCCCCTGCACATAAACGCAGCAGGTATTGAGCTTATCAAAAGTATTGAAGAGAACGAACTGGTCAAATAATTTTAAGTCCCGCCTGAATCTTGTTACCGCCCTTTCTATCTTCAATCATATAATCAATATCTTCATCGCCCAAAATCAATGAATGAAGGTCAGGATAGAAGATTCCTGGAAAAAAATACTGGAGCCTGAATTCAGGAAACCATATTTCAGGCAGATCACCGAACATATTAAAACAGAAAAGCTGCAGGGCAAGGTCATTTATCCCCCGGGGCCCATGATATTTAATGCATTTGAAAAAACACCCGTTGATAAGGTAAAGGTGGTAATCATAGGCCAGGACCCATATCATGGCAAAGGACAAGCTATGGGTCTTAGTTTTTCCGTTCCTCCAGGTATTCCATCTCCTCCATCGCTGGTGAATATTTTTAAAGAATTGCACAATGATGTAGGTGCACCTGTACCCTACCATGGCGACCTCTCCAAATGGGCGTTGCAGGGCGTTATGTTGTTAAATGCTTCACTTACCGTACGTGCCGGAGAGCCAATGAGCCATTCAAAAATCGGATGGCATATTTTTACAGATGCCGTAATCAGCAGGATCTCTGAAGTAAAAAAAAATGTTGTGTTTCTTTTGTGGGGAAAGTTTGCTCAGGAAAAAATGGAATTAGTGGATAAAAACAAACACCTGATTTTAAAATCGGTTCATCCTTCTCCTCTTTCTGCAAATAATGGATTTTTTGGTAACAGGCATTTTTCTAAAACCAATACCTTTCTAATGCAAAAAGGTCTGGATCCGATTGACTGGGCCCTGTAAAATATTTTTTATGATCCCAAATGACCTGGTTTTGCAAACCAGCAAGGTTTTACTCCGGCCGGTAAATGAAAATGATCTTCGTGCATTTATGGTATTGTGCCAGGATAAACATATGTGGGAATATTTTTCAACCAACCTTGCAGATGCTCATCAACTGGAAGACTGGATGAAAAAACCCTGGATGAAAGAAGCTGTCATACAAGAATTCCTTTTACCATCATTGATAAATTTACAGGCAGGATAGCAGGCAGTTCCAGCATAGGCAATATTTCTTTTCATGATCTCAGGTTTGAGATCGGCTGGTCCTGGCTGGGAAAAGATTTTAGAAGCACAGGCATCAACAGGCATGCAAAATTTGCGATGATGAAATATGGATTCGAGGTGCTTAATTTTGAAAGAATTGAATTCAAAACCGATGTACTGAATGAACGGGCCAGGAATGGCCTGCGTAAAATTGGTGCAGCAGAAGAAGGTATCCTGAGAAGTCATATGACCATGTGGAATAACAGGAGAAGAACCTCCATTTATTATAGTGTATTAAAACATGAATGGCGCAACATAAAACAAAATATTTTCAGCGATTTGTATGAAGTGGATTAAAGAAATACTCGGACGCGTTTTTGCCTTATGGGCCTTGA
This sequence comes from uncultured Chitinophagales bacterium, assembly GCA_946886475.1. The sequence goes on from CAMPIQ010000120.1 coordinate 2,907, forward strand.
TTGTTTTTGCGGGATCCATGCTTCTTTTTTATATACCTATCTGGATAACCATACTTTGGCCGGAACCCAGGAGAACGATCCTTGTTTTCAGGGTATTCAAGGTATGGATGTCGGTCTTTTTTATTTTCAGCGGAGTGAGAAGAGTTTACAAGGGGAAACAAAATTTTAAAAAGGGAGAAAATTATATTGTTGTGTGTAATCATAATTCTTTTATGGATGTTCCACTGTCAAGTCCTGGCATTCCCGGAACAAACAAAACCATTGCAAAAAAGGAAATGGCTGCCATACCCATATTTGGAATGGTATATAAAAGAGGTAGTGTGATAGTTGACAGAAAAAGTGAAGAAAGCAGGCGCAAAAGTTATATGAAAATGAAAGAGGTGCTCGATATGGGTTTGCATATGTGCATTTACCCCGAAGGCACAAGAAATAAATCGACCGAACCCCTGCAAAGATTTCATGACGGAGCATTCAAGCTGGCCGTAGAAACTAAAAAACAGGTGATACCTGCAGTTATATTTCATACAAGGAAAGTATTGCCACGTAAAACTTTTTACTTCTGGCCACACCATGTGGAAATGCATTTTCTTGCGCCGGTAAGTGTTGAAGAAAAAACAGTTCAGCAATTAAAAGAGGAAGTGTTTGAGATTATGAAATCAAGGTTAACGGCCAATGGTTAATATTCGCTCCAATACCTTGTTCTGTTCACTTTCAGATCCTGCAATACGGGCGACTTTGGACTTAAACTGATATTAAAACTCCGGAACTGTCCTATGGGTGTAATGTTCACAGACAGCTGCCAGCAGTGCAGGTCGCGGTTGATTGACATGGTGAACATGGTCATTTGCATTGTACTGAAATCGTAGTAGCCATTGGTGCTGAAATTCCATTTTGGTGTAAGACTGAAACTATTATTGAATGAAACATTAGACTGTATCCTTGACCTGTAGCTCAGATCAGGTTGTAACTCATTTGTAAAGAAAAGCGAGAAAGAAAGGTTGACGGACCAGGGTATATTAAAATCAACGAAATCTGAAGGATTGCGCTGCATATAATCCTGAAGCCTTTGCCTGTCGCCTAATAAACTGGGATCTGTGATCCCGCCGGTTTGTTGTACCGGCTCCTTATCCGGATCTCTTGGTTTACTCTGGAAGTTGGTAGACATGGAAATACTTCCGCTTCTTATCCTGCCAAGTCTGAACCTGTCACCCTGCCATACAAACTGATTAACATCCCTGCCCATGCTATCCTGCTGGTATGGATTAAACAAAGCCTGGGCAGTAATATTTACTTTTTCAAATAAGGTTGTACGTAAATAGAGATTGAATGGAAGCAGCCGCAGCGAATCCTGCAGAAAGTTGTATCCGCTTGTAAAACCAAAACCATCTATTACTTTAACTGTTTTACCTCTTGCTGAAGTATCCTTCTTCCCTTTCCATTTTATTTCAAGATTATTATCAACTCCAAATGTTATCCCACCAAACTTTCCATATCCATAACCACTGAAAAGATTATTTGTATTGGCAAATTGGGGGATGGCACTAACCCGTCCGAAAGAATCGATCTGTATCACATCATAATACTTCTCTGAAAGGTTAGGTCTGTAATTAAAATTTATATTGGGACGGATTACGTGGCGGATGGCCCTTAATTTTCCCTTTGTAAATCCGGCTGTTCCATAAAGTGCTGTATTCATGCCGATCCCAAAACTCATCTGCCTGTCTATGAACAACCCTTTCCTGTCATAAATAGTATCCACTTTTTTTGCAGTTGGGTTCCATTCCCTTTCCATCCTTCTGGTTAACCAGGTTTCCTCGTATGATATAAATGGAGAAACCAGAACAGGCCCTAATGGTGGCAATGACATGCTGATAGGGAACCGGTGCTGGGCTCCCCATTGCAAAGTATCAATGATCCTGCTGATGCTTATTTCGCTGGTATCAATGAATGAAAGCTGGTTTCTTGCCACACCTGTATATCCCACACCTATTTTCTCATACCATTTGGGTGATCCGGTTGGAACCTTCCGTTGAAAAGGATATAAGGTTGTAACAGTAAATCCTGCATCGGGCAAAACAAGGTTTATAAGATGGGTGAGGTTATTCTGGTTATGATTGGCACTTAATGAAAGATTAAATGGTTTACCAGCCCAGGTTTTGGAATAATTGATGGAAGATGTAAGCTGATTATTGAATGGTCTTTGTGCATTGGTGGCCACAAACTGGTTATACCTGGTTGAGCCGGCATTTACATTGGCTGAAAAATTAGTTCCTGGTCTTGCTCTGGGATCAACGGTATGATTCCATGCAATATTGAAAGTTTTTATGAGACTGTAATCCGGATCACCTTTGAAATTGAATTTGGTGTGTTGCATGCTCAGATTGAACGATCCGTTGTATTTATACCGCTTCCGGTAAGAAGGAATGAGGTTTACACTCCAGCCACCATAAGAATATATATTCGACCTAACCATCACATCAACATAATCGCTCAACACCTGATAATATCCCAGTCCTTCCAGACCCAGTCCAAATTGTTCATTGGAAGTAAATTGCGGAGGCAGCAATCCGGATTTCTGTCCCTGTTTTAAAGGGAAGATTCCAAATGGCAGGTAAATGGGTACTGGAACGCCTTCAAATTCCGGATGTATAGGGCCGGTAATCGCAAGATTATTGGTGATGAATTTTCCTTTATTCCCTACAAATCCAAAATGCGGATGGTCGTACTCGCAGGTGGTCATGGTAAAATGCCTGGCAAAGGTGGTTACCGAATCTATTTTTTTGGCTTCCTCAAATTTCAGGTAGAAATCTTCCTGTTTGGTATAGGTTCCTTTTGTAAGCCCTTTTTGTGTTTTGAAATTAAAGCGGATGGTATCGCTTTGAAATCCCTGCTCCCCCTGGTTGAATTGTGCCCTTGCTATAATATTGCCTGCACTATCTTTTGCATTAACTGCTGTGAGGATATGAGTAGCCTGATCAAATTCAACCATCGGCGCTGTTAATGTAATGTCCTGATATACTGTTTTGGTATTGCCGTAGAGCAAAAACTTTTTTTCTTTTACCAGGAGCACGCCGCTATCGGCAGCTTCGTATTCAACAGGCGCATCAAGTGTGTCCTTCGACAACCTGAATGAAAATGTATCAGCAACTGCAACCATACTGCTGTCCGTTCCCAGGAACCTCTCTGTTGAGGGGATTGTATCGATTACAGAAGAAGTATCTGCAACTGCTTTAGGAATGGTATCTGATGCTGATGACAGCTGCCCGATTTTTCGTGTTGGTATTGTATCAGATGTTAAAGTGCTGTAAATTTCGGTTTCATTTATATGACGGGCCTCTGTTTTCCACGTTATGGCAATGCAAAAACCAAGAGCCGTAACACTTAAACAGAATTTTTTTAAACTAAATTTGTAGAGTTCCGTCATAAGCCGTGAACAAATGTACTCGTTTGGTCATTTAATATTTTGTGAAGAATTTCTAAACCGTCAAACATAATTCTGATATGCTTAAAAAAACAATTTTAATCCTTCTTCTTTTCCCGGCCTCATCCTTATTGTTTTCTTTTAGCAAATCAAATAAACAGCAGGTTTTAAAGACGATCATCATAGATGCGGGCCACGGTATCATGGATAACGGAGGTCACAATGGCGCTAAAGGAAAATATTCCTATGAAGATGATATCTGCCTTGATATCTCAAAGAAGCTGGTGACGCTGTTAAAAGCAGAATTTCCAGGGGTTAATATTATTGAGACCAGACCCGATAAATATATTGTTGGACTTCACCAGAGAGCTGACATGGCCAACGCGGAAAAAGGTGACCTTTTCATTTCCATCCATGTCAATGCCATGCCGCCCATTCAGAAAAAGGAATTGATTGGTTATAAAACACAGGTTTATTATACCGGTAAAGGAAAATCTCGCAGAAAAAGAACAAAGAAGGTTCCAAGGTACAGGTATTATGAAGTTCCCAATACAACTGTAAAGGGTACCCAAACCTATATCTGGGGTGCTCACAAGGGAGATGATAAGGAAACCGCGGTCAGGGAAAACGCACCTATGCTTGCGGAGGAAAATTACAAAGAGAAATATGGTGACATTGATGTGAACTCCCCTGAATTCATTGCACTTTCCCTGGTAAAGACACAACAGTTTGCAAGGCGCAGTTCACAGTTTGCCAATATGGTTGAAACTGAATTTTCAAAAGCAGGCAGGATCAGTGGTGGATCAAGGCAAAGACAGGCGGGGATCTGGGTGTTACAGGCTACTGCCATGCCCAGTGTTCTGGTGGAAACCGGGTTTATCACCAATCCACAGGAAGAAGATTACCTCAATAGTGAAACGGGACAGCAGGAAATTGCACAGTGCATTACCAATGCACTCAAAAATTACAAAACCTGGCTGGAGAAAAAACAGCTACCCAGTGAAGGCAATACACAAATTCCTTTGCAAAACAAAAACTCAAACAACGCTTCTACATATCAGTTCCTCGAGGAAATTGATCGTCAGGAGCGATTGCGCCAGGGGAGATAAATTACATAGTTAACTCAATTCCTGATGGTATGATTTTTTGAACTTATAATTTTTTACAGTTATAAGGATGGTGATTTATTGCTTATTTTAGGGCCTTTAAGCATAACACAGTATCAGAAAATCACAAACATGAAATTAAGTAATGAGACCAAGGTAGGATTACTCACCATTGTAGCAATTATATTGCTTGTGTTAGGCTTTAATTTCCTGAAAGGAACAAAGGTTTTCTCCAAACCACCTGTATTCTATGCCAAGTTTGCTGACATCGGTACGCTGGATAAATCAAACCCGGTAAAGATCAATGGTCTTCAGGTTGGTTCTGTATATAACCTTCACCAGTCAGATAAGGAAGTGGACAGTATTATAGTGGAGATACATCTTTCGCGTGATATCCTGATCCCTAAAAATTCCATCGCTTTCATTGATGGATCCATCCTGGGATCGGCATATATAAAAATTGAAAAAAGCGATGCCGATTCTTATTATGAACCGGGAGACACCATTGCCACAAGACTTGATGGGGGCATAATTGGCAATATCCAGCAACAATTAACCCCAACCATTACCCGTGTAAACCAGACACTGGATTCCCTGAGAATTGCTATCGGTTCCATTGCAGCTGTATTCGATCCGAATACAAAAAACAATATGCAGAACCTGATCGCCAATCTTACCATATCTTCATTGCACCTGCAAAGACTGCTTAATTCACAAACAGGAGCCCTTGCACTTACATTAAACAATTTAAATTCCGTTACAGGTAATCTTGCCAAAAACAATGATGCCATTACTTCTTCCATCCGCAATGTTGAACTTACAACTTCCAAGCTGGCCAATGCCAATATAGATGGAACCATTACAGCATTGCAGGGCGCAGTAAATGAATTAAAGAATACCATTGCCAGTCTCAATTCAAAAGATGGTTCATTGGGACTCCTGATGAACGACCGGGAATTGTATGATCGTTTGAACAGGGTGGCAGAACAGTTAAGAACCGTAGCATTAAGTGCAGAGATCACACTTGATGATGTGAGACTGAATCCGAAACGTTATCTTAATTTTTCATTAATTGGTGGCAAGGACAAAGGCGACCCCCTAACTTCGCCAGCACCTAAGGACACTGTCCGGGTGAGAAATTAATAATGAAAAGAATTGTATTTCTTCTTTTATTTATCCTGACCGGCGTAGGTGCCCTGAATGCACAGCAAAGTTCAGACACCAGCCAGCCTGTTACAATTATCCGCTCCGATAATCTTTACTGGAAAAAACTGGACGCTAACACAGAACTTCAGATCCTTTCCGGAAATGTTCAACTGAAACAAGGCAATACACTTTTTACATGCGATAGTTGTATAGTGAACGATGCTGCCAATATTTTTGAAGCATTTGGCCGGGTTCATATCAATGACAGCGATACAGCTGATGTTTATTCTGATTACCTGCGTTATTATACCAATACCCGGATGGCCTATCTGAGCGGTAATGTAAGGTTAAGCGACGGGCATGCCACTCTGAATACACCGGACATGGAATATGATGTTGCCAATAAGATCGGTACATATAAAAATGGTGGCAGGGTTGTCAATAAAAAATCCATACTCACAAGCCGCGAAGGAATTTATTATACGGACCTGAAGGATATTTATTTCAAACACAATGTTGAACTGAAAGATCCCTCCTATTATCTGAAGTCCGACTCATTAATATATAATACAGAAAACCAGATAGCCAGGTTTATTGCCGAAACATATATAAAAGACAGCAGTGGCCGTGTAATAAGAACAAGAGAAGGATATTATGATGTGGCGAACAGCCATGCAGAATTTTTTTCCCGGACCGTAGTGGAAGACGGCACCATGGTTGCCTCATCGGACCGTATGGCAAGTGATGACAGTTCGGGCATTATGCAAATGGAAGGAAGAGCTGTTGTAAGGGATACGGCCAAAGGACAAACCATTTTAGCGGACCGCATATTTATAGACCGCAAGAATGACCGGTTCCTGGCCACCGTAAAACCATTGATGATCATTAAGCAGGATGAGGATTCCCTGTATGTAACTGCCGATACTTTATTTTCTGCAAGATTGACTGAATTGTATAAAAATGATTCAGCCATGCTGGCCATGTTGAACCTGAAAGAAAAAGACAGTACCAACCGGTATTTCGAAGCATACAGGAATGTGAGGGTCTTTTCGGATTCCATGCAGGCAGTAAGTGATAGTTTATTTTATTCCTTTAAGGATTCCACCTTCCATCTATTCTACGATCCTGTAGTATGGAGTAAAAAAAGCCAGATCACCGGAGATACCATTTATCTGTATACTAAAAATAAAAAAGCCGAACGGGTACGTGTACTCGAAAACAGTTTTATAGTGGATGAAGTGGAACCTGGCATTTATCATCAGATCAAATCCTCCTTCATCAATGGTTTTTTTAAAGATGGCACACTTGATTCAGTGAGGGCTACGGGTTTGGCGGAATCCGTTTATTTTTTACAGGATGACGATAGTGCGTTTACCAGCGTAAACCAGACCAGGAGCGACGCCATTGATATTTATTTTTTAAATGGCGAATTGTACAAGGTGGTATTCCGAAGTGAATTAAAAGGAACACTCTATCCCATCTCTCATAAACATCCCTCTGAAATGAGGCTTCAGGGATTCAGATGGCTTGACAACAGGAGACCAAAAACGAAATATGAAATGTTTGAGTAAAACAGCTTCATCTACGCTGGTCTTCCCTCGCTCCCGCTCACTTTCTCCGCAGTTTTTTTGCGGTTTTTCATAAAATAATCCTAATTTTTTGCGGAATTGTGCAGGAATTTCCTTTATTTTTGGGCGCAATTGACTAACGAATGCTTAAAAGAGAAAGACAGGCATATATTTTACATCAGGTCAATCTTCATAATAAAGTGCTGTCCACCGACCTGAGTCAGCATATAAATGTATCTGATGATACCATCAGGCGTGACCTTCAGGAATTAGCTGAGGAAGGCAAGCTTATCAAGGTACATGGCGGTGCGCTTTCTCCTTCATTTCATAATGGTCATCATACTTCCAGGGAAGTTTATTCATATACACAGAAAAAAATAATAGCCCAAAAAGCAGTTTCACTTATCAAAGACGGTATGTTTATTTTAACCGGCGGCGGTACTACTATTATAGAGTTAGCCCGTGCCCTGCCACTTAATTTACATGCCACATTTATTTCCGGAAGTATACCTGCTATTTATGAATACATGAACCACCCCAATATTGATGTGATAGCAATTGGAGATAAGATCTCAAAAAATTCGAAGATCACCGTTGGACTCGAAGCCATTTCAAGGATAAGGCAACTCAAGGCCGATCTTTGTTTCCTTGGTATCAATGCCATTAATATTGAAAATGGGGTTTCTGATAATGACTGGGAAGTGGTGCAGATAAAAAAAGCAATGATCGAATCCGCACAAAGGCTGGTATGCTTAACCATTGCAGAAAAGATCAATTCACAGCAGCCGATCCAGGTATGTGAAAGTGGAAAAATTGACACTTTGATCACGGAACTATCGCCGGATGAACCAATTTTAGGACCTTATAAAAATGCAGGCATCAAAGTGCTCTAAATATTTGTCTTTATTCCTTTGAGAACAATCCAATACCGGAAACCAATTATTGAACAATTAAAGTAAAAAAGATTGCTATGAGAAAATTTCTCTACCTGTTAGTCCTGGTTAATGGGCTACTAATTTCAAGCATTTCCTCTTTTGCCCAGGAAAGGGCAATATCAGGAACTGTGACATCAGTTAAAGATAATTCACCGTTACTAGGTGCAAACGTCTCAGTGAAGGGCACTAACCGCAGTACCCAGACTGATGCTTCAGGTAAGTTCACTATTACAGCTTCACCGGAGCAAACCCTTATCATTTCCTATGTTGGATTTGTTTCAAGGGAAGTGCTGGTGGGTAATACCACAGCCCTTTCAATTAAACTTGATCAAAGTCCGGGATCTCTTGAAGACATTGTGATTGTAGGTTATGGTACCCAGAGAAGGGGCAATCTTACAGGTGCTGTATCCACGGTAAATGTAAA
>CAMPIQ010000121.1 GCA_946886475.1 uncultured Chitinophagales bacterium
ACGTGTTGGTTATACGTGATTTTTCGCATTTTTTTAAAATATATGAGGAATAGGTTGCATTTGGCATGAGCAGTTTTTATTTTGTCCGCCGAACCAACACAAATCCTATTTTATGAAAAAGCGTATTTCCAGGGTACTCAATTTTTTTGCATTCAACCTACTCTTCTTCGCACTTTACCTGAATTTTATTCACAAAGACAGTTCTTCCACTTCTGTTCCTGTACAAAAACATGCAGCCACAACTGCTAAGGGAACCGTATTGGTAGATAATCCGGAAGCGTACATATTGAAAGCAAGAAAAAATGAGTCTGCCACAGTGCAGTTACAAACTAACTGATCAAGATTTTTACTAACCCACTCATTTTTATTTTTTTATTTAATGTAAAGCAGCCCCATAATTTGGGCTGTTTTTTTTATTACTTGAAATGTAGCCATTAGCCATGCCGATACCCAATGGCAGGAAGATCTGAAACGATCTGCCCGGATAAAGGCCAACAGCCTGAAGCTTGTTCACAACATGTATTTTTGCGTCATGAACAAGCGCCTTTTCCTCCTCGATGCCTATGCACTAATTTTCAGGGCTTACTATGCTTTGATCCGTAATCCCAGGATCACTTCAAAAGGAAAGAATACAAATGCCCAGTTTGGGTTTACCAATACAATTCTTGAGTTGATCAACAATCAAAAGCCTACACATATGGCTGTTTGCTTTGATACGGCTGCACCCACTGAACGACACACTGAATTTGTAGAATACAAGGCCAACCGGCAGGAAACGCCGGAAGACCTGACCGCTTCTATCCCGGATATCAAAAGAATTATCAGCGGGTTGAATATCCCTGTTATTGAAAGTGACGGCTATGAGGCTGATGATGTAATTGGAACCCTCAGCAAACAGGCGGAGCAGCTGGGGTACGAAGTGTATATGGTAACGCCAGACAAGGATTATGGACAGCTTGTTAGTGATAAAATAAAGATTTATAAACCAGGTTACCAGGGTGGTGATGTGGAGATCATGGGGCCAAAGGAAGTATGTGAAAAATGGTGCATTGAATCTGTGGATCAGGTTATTGATATACTTGGACTGATGGGAGATGCCGTTGATAACATCCCGGGTATTGCAGGCGTTGGACAAAAAACGGCATGTAAACTTCTTACCGAATATAAAACACTTGAAAATGTTCTTGCAAATGCAGATAATATCAAAGGAGCATTAGGTGAAAAGATCAGGAAAGGAAAAGATGATGCGATCATTTCGAAAAAACTGGCAACCATTATTACTTCTGTGCCGGTAGAATTTCATGAAGAAAATTATCTGATCAGGGAATTGAACAGGGATGCGCTTAAGGAGATATTCAATGAACTGGAATTTAAAAATATTTCCAGAAGGGTCTTTGGCGATGAACCGGGAGCAGACGGAACGCCTTCTAAAAAAACGTCAAACGGAGTTCAGGCCGATCTTTTTAGTAATGCATCAGGTGCAACTGAAGCGCCTGAAGTAATATCGGTTGTTCAACCAGCAAATAACATTCATAATACACCCCATGAATATGAACTGGTGGAAAGCGATGCAGAATTTAAAGCACTGATTGATACTTTGCAACAACACAATGAGATCTCTTTTGATACGGAAACAACGGCCATTGATGCCAACGATGCCGACCTTGTTGGATTAAGCTTTTCAATAAAACCACACCAGGGATGGTATGTACCCGTTCCCTGCGATGACAAAGTGCAGGCGAAGCAAATCATTTCAAGATTTCTTGGTTTATTCAATGATGAAGGCAAGACCTGGATCGGGCATAATATAAAATATGACCTGCTGATGTTGAAATGGTATGGCTTTGAATTGAAAGGAAAAATATTTGACACCATGCTGGCTCATTATCTGATAGAGCCCGATGGTAAAAGCAATATGGACTGGCTGAGTGCAAAGTATCTTAATTATGAACCCATTCATATTGAAGAACTGCTTGGTAAAAAAGGAAAGAGCCAGCTTTGTATGAAAGACATCGATGTTGAAAAAGTAAAGGAATATGCCGCTGAAGATGCGGATGTTACTTATCAGTTCAAAAGCATTTTTGTTCCCAGGCTAAAAGAATTTCAGGTGGAGCGGATCTTTACTGAAGTTGAAAATCCACTTGTACCTGTATTGACAGATATGGAATATGAGGGCATAAGGATCGATGTCGGTTTTTTGAATGAATATTCCCGCGTATTGGAAATAGAAGCCAGGGTTCATGAAGAAAAGGTATATGAATCCTCGGGTGTCCGTTTTAATCTTGGATCACCGAAACAATTAGGTGAGGTTTTATTTGAAAAATTAAAGCTCGATCCAAAAGCAAGGAAAACTAAAACCGGTCAGTATGCAACGGGGGAAGATGTATTGAGAAAACTTGCCGTACTGCATCCTGTGGCTGATGATATACTGGCTTACAGGGAATACACCAAGTTAAGATCAACTTATGTAGATGCCCTGCCATTGCTGATCAATAAAAAAACAGGAAGGGTTCATACTACTTATGGTCAGGCCGCGGTGGTGACCGGAAGACTGAATAGCAATAACCCCAATCTTCAGAACATACCCATCCGGACAGACAGGGGCCGGGAGATCAGGAAGGCATTTATTCCACGCGATGACAACCATGTGCTGGTGAGTGCGGATTATTCGCAGATCGAATTAAGGATCGTTGCTTCAATAAGTGCAGATCCTGTAATGTGTGAAGCCTTCCGAAACAATAAGGATGTTCATACGGCAACAGCAGCAAAAGTGTATGGCGTGGAAGAAGAAGCGGTAACCAAAGAAATGCGGCGCAAGGCCAAGAGTGTGAACTTCGGTATCATCTATGGACAGGGTGCATTTGGTCTGGCCGAGAATCTTGGCATCAGCCGCAGCGAAGCCAAGACCATCATTGATAATTACAAGAAAGAGTTTGCGGGCATCACAAAATATATGGATGATACGGTGAATTACTGCCGTGAACATGGTTATGTGCAAACTATACTCGGAAGAAAAAGATGGTTAAGAGATATCAACTCCGCCAACTTTACGGTAAGAGGCTTTGCAGAAAGAAATGCCATCAATTCACCCATACAGGGAACCGCCGCAGATATGATCAAGCTGGCCATGGTAAAACTGCACCATGCATTAAAGGAGAAAAAATTCAAATCAAAAATGATATTGCAGGTACATGATGAACTGGTGTTTGATGCGGTGAAGGAAGAAGTGGAACAATTGAAACCATTGATATTGGAATGCATGCAATCGGCAATGACATTGCCGAATGGAGTGCCGGTGATTGCTGAAGTAGGCGAAGGGGAGAACTGGCTGGAGGCGCATTGAGTCACCCCTGTCCCCCTGAAGAAGGAACTTAGATCGAAGTGGCATTTGCTTCTCCCGCAGGGATCTGATCATCGAGTGTAACCAATCGTTGAAAAGAAATCAGCCACTCTGATCTTGTCATCCCGCAGGGATCTGAGCGTTGAATGTAGACAGCTAACGGTCCATACAACCCCTACGACCTTGTCATCCCGCAGGGATCTGGTCATTGAGTTAGATAACCGCCTAAGTGGCCAGAACCATTTAATTATTACTGGCCCGCTCCTTTAATACCTCTTCCAACACCTTACCGATCCTGCTTTTTAAAGTTTCATAATCCGTATAGCCACTTGTGAGCAAATAAAATTTCGAATCTGTCACCTGCATTAACACACAGGGAAAACCATTCACCTTTAATTGTTTTACCAGTGCAAATTCATAATAAGCCTTCTCCAGGTATTCTTCGCTTTGGAGTTTGGAATAAAAATCTTCTGCAGGAATATTGTATTTCTCCAGTAAGTGGCGGTAGGCCTCATTATCTGTCAGGTCACGACCTTCATAATTCAAGGCATATTGCAGATCAGATGCCATTTGAACGGCTTTTTCAGGGTAGTATTCCTTGAAAATGCAAAGCGCAATGGCAGGCTTGGTGGAATCGGGATACCAGTCTGTTTCTTCAGGATGATTCACATGCCATAAAAAATCCTCCCCAAATTTGATCCCTGTAAGTTCTTCCACTCTTTTGTATGCTGACTGAATATACTTTGCCATGGGGCCGAAATGAACAGGTTGTTCGGGCATGATCATTCCGCCTGACAATACTTCGAAGCCCAGCTTGCCTTCATATTCACTGGCAATCCTGGAGATCACTGGACTGAAGCCAAAACACCAGCCGCAGTAAGCATCGTAGCAGTAATAGAGGATAATGCCGGAAGAAGATGATATGTTTATTTGATCAGACATAAGTTTGAATATAAGAATGAGAGTGGAGCGTGAGAGCGAGGTGCTTCCATCTTTCCGTCTCATGTTGCACATAAAGCGTGCCTATAAGCAAATGGCACTTATCATCCATCACGTGTACGAAAGTGATGACTAATTAGTTAAAACCCAAATGCATTTGTTATAAGGCAATGATTGATTTTGGATGTCAAATCTAAACATCTAGTAAACTGGAGAACCCACTAAACTTTGCTTTAAGCCTTAGGTAAGATCACACCTGATCCTAAAAACATATGGCATCGGTCAACCCCTTCGACCTTGTCATCCCGCAGGGATCTGAGCGTTGAGTCCAAATGACCGTTGGTTCTTTACTCTAATTTAATTCCCATCCTCAGTGTTTCTGATTCCTTCGGGATTGCGAGGTCAAAGTGTATGAAGTACTTTCAACTATCGTTTATATTCGGATTCCAGATCCCTGCGGGATGACAAGGTCGTAGGGGTCGGGATGACAGGATCGAATGGGTTGTGTTTTTGCTTCTTTTTACATCCTGCTTCTCTGTTGTGCACGATTGGCAGCTCTTGTTGCAGCTGTTCCAAAGTTGCGCAGGTTATACGTAAACGTCAGCATAAAATATTGTTGTAACACATCATTCTGAATATCCTCTATACCAAATTCAGTCACATTCCTCACAATGCTCCTGTTTTGTTTCAACAGGTCAAATACACTCAATTTTAATTCGCCCTTCCTGTTTGCCAGGAATTTTTTTCCAACCGACATATTCCATAATGTATAATCCTGGTTGAATCCCTGTGTTAGTCCTCTGTACATCTGGTTATTCAGATCGTTCTGGAAAAACCATCCGTTTTTTGATAACAGGTTTAATTGTACACTTGCCACATGCTGAAAATAATTATCATTCAATTGTTTTTGAAGTTCATTTTCAACCATATTAAAGTTGGCCGTATAGGAAACGGTGAAATCAACAAACTCACTTACATTACTTGCTATTACTGCGCCTGCACTGTAAGAAGTATTATTGGAAATGCTGGTTCTTCCATCGAGTGTACCGGGTAGCCTGCTGAAACTAACGCCACCATTCAGGTTGAAATTTGATTTAATGAACTTTACAGGAAATGACAGGGTTACAAACGAACGGACACTCCTGTATCCATCCATATTAACAGGTATGCTTAGTTGTTCACCGGGGGAAAGTGTGATGGGATTTGTTCCAAAATTGATCACGGTATCGCTGCTTCCTGCATTTATGAAAGATGCATTGGTTACATAATCCCTTGCCGTCTGGTAATAAATATTACCCATTACCAACAGGCCTTTACCTGTATTGGTAAATGTATACCGGCCACTCATCATATTGGTGTATTGCTGTTTGAGGTCAGGATTTCCTGCAGAAATAAAAGGCCTGTTGGTAATATCGATCACATCTGATAGCTGGGTTACAGATGGATTGTTGGTGTTGGACCGGTAGAACAAACGCAGGTTACTTCTTGCGGAAAGTTTTAACCGCAACATGGCGTTGGGCAATATATTATTGAATGTTTTTTTTACATCGAGCGCTTTTGGAAAATCCTGTTCACTCATCAACGTATTCTGTTGATAGGACGCACCAATTGAAAACTGATTATCCCTGTCACCATACCTGAAACTGATTCCTGCATTTTGCGCCCTGGTGGTATTGTCAAACCTGTTGGATAAGCTTGTATCGAAAAGATTATAAGCGCCTTCACTGGCATTGTAACGGTATGCTTCCTGGTTTGCTGAACTTTTTGAAAAAGAGGGCTGATAGTTTAACTGGAGCTGTGTTTTTGGGGCTAATGGTTCCGTATAAACAAAATTTGCCGAAACCTGGTAACCTCCGTTATCCTGGTCAGTGAACCGGCTGGTTTGCTCATCAACCGGATTGTTGACCGTATCAAAAGTTCTCTGAAAAGTATTTACATAGACCTCGCCTTCCCTGCTATTGGTGGATGTATTCAGATTAACCGAAAAACTCCTTCCTCTTTTGGCAAAAGAATGCCGCCATAGTATTGTATTGTTCAGGTTATTTCCCACCCGGTTGCTGTTGGTTGTATTGGTTGTTGAACTGATCTGTTTACTGGCTGTAAAACTATTTGTAGTTAATATCCGGTCGGCAAGATTTTTCTGAAAGCTGATGTTTGGCGTTATGATCACCTGGTTATTGGAATCGGGTTTCCATTCTAATCTTAGATTGAACCGGTGGTTGGTATTATCGCCATCGGAATTGTCTGTCTGGTTAAATATATTCCCGGAGAAGTATTGCTGGTTTGAGATCTCACTGGTTTTGTTATTCGTGTTGTTGAAAAGATAACTTCCGGATACATTGACCTTACCCCAGACATCAGAAAAATTTACACCGAGCGCATTTGTGCGATTGATGCCATTTTGTTGCCCAACCAAAAAATTTCCACTGCTGCCGAAACTCATGTTTCCACCCTGTCCTCCACGGGGACTCCCGCCTCCGCCTCTTGATCTGCCGCCACCACCGCCCCGGTTGCCACCTCTGTTATTGCTGGTTACACCCAACAGGTCCTGTTGTGAAAAATTTTGCTGGTTCACATTATTGAAATTGCCAACTATGGATATGCGCCGGTTGTTTTTTAACAGGGTTGCATTGCCCCCGGCCTGATAACGGTTATCAGTGCCATAACCTGCGAAGATCCTTCCGAACTGACCATCGCGCATATTGGCCTTGGTTACAATATTGATCGCTTTTGTTGTGTTGCCATCATCAAAACCTGTGAACTGCGCCTGGTCACTCAGCCTGTCGAAGATCTGGATCTTGTCAATGATCTCTGCCGGCAGCGTTCTTAGTGCCGCTGTGGCATCATCTCCAAACAATTCTCTTCCGTCAATAGTTACTTTTTGCACGTTTTCTCCCTGTGCTTTCACTTGTCCATTCTCAATGGTAACGCCTGGCACTTTTCTGATCAGGTCCTCACCACTTGCATCAGGATTCACTTTAAACTGGCTGGCATTTATCTGCAGTGTATCTCCTTTTTGGGAAATGGGCGAAACGGAAGTGCGGATGATCACAGTGGCAAGATCTGATGATGAACCGGACACGGCGGCAATATCCAGGATTACATCAGCGGAATCAACCATTATTTTTCTTGAAACAGGCGAGTATCCAACAAATGAAAATGAAAAAAGAAAGCTGTCCCTCACCGGTATCGTAAATCTGAAATATCCTGAAGCGTCAGTGATACGGCTTAACATCGCCGAATCGGTAAGGCTCATCAATTGTACATTGGCGTTTACAAGTGGAGCACCTGATTGCTGGTCGGTAATATGGCCCTGAATTAATTTTTGAGCCTGTATGTTTTCAATGATCAAAAAAGCCAGTGCAAGTAAGAATAATCGTTTCATTTATTTCCATGTTTCTATTCCGATGGACCTAAACTAATAAAAACCATGCCCTTTAAGGAATAATGGTGGTTAATTAATGCTAATAAATGGGGTTATATTGCAAGCCCAAATTTGAGATTATGGAGTATAACAGAATCGTTGCCGTAACAGGCATGCCAGGATTGTATGAAGTTTTAAGCAGTAAGAGCGATGGTGCCATTGTTCGTTCATTGGATGATACGAGCACAAAATTTGTTTCCAGCAGGGTTCATAACCTGTCGCACCTGGAAAGCATAGAAGTATATACCGTCAGGGAAAATGTGCCGCTCTCTGAATTGTTTTCCGCAATGAAGGAAAGCAAAACCGGCCTGCCCGACCTGAAGGATGATAAAGCCATCAAAGCTTATTTTAAAGAAGTGTATCCCGATCTTGATTTTGAAAGGGTGTATACCAGTGATATGAAAAAAATGGTAAAGTGGTTTGATGTTCTATCATCTCATGAAGTTGATTTCAATGCCACTCAGGACGAAGAGCAGGAAGAAGAAACAGCAGAAGTTGTTGAGGAAACGGCAGAAGATAAAAAACCAAAAGCAAAATCAAAGTCCAAAACCGAAACAAAAGAGGTAACCGCGGAAGAAGAAAAGCCAAAGAAGCCGAGAAAGAAAAAGGCGGAATGAGGTAAAACTTTGAACACAAACCCTAACAACATGCAGGAACAGGAATTACAATACACGGCGCAGATCACCAGCATACCCAGAAGTTATTTGCCACAGGATTTTAAAGTATCGGACTGGAATGTGATCGAACCCTATTTTAAAGAATTGCTCGATCGTCCTTTATCCAGCAAAGAATCGCTCGGGAAATGGCTGCAGGATGTAAGTGAGCTGGAAGCTGTGATTGGTGAAGACGCCGCATGGCGACAGATACGCATGACCTGCGATACAGAAAATAAAGCACTGGAAGATGCTTTTACTTTTTTTGTAATGGAGATCCAGCCAAAGATCCAGCCTTATGCTGATAAGCTAAACCGGAAGCTTGTTGAAAATGAATACACAAAAACTCTTGAAGGCGAGGCCTACCAGGTATATCTTCGAAATGTAAAAAAGAACATTGAGCTATTCAGGGAAGAGAATATTCCTCTGCAGGCTGAAATCTCTGTGATGGCCCAACAATATGGTGTGATCTCAGGTAAGATGAGCATTGAGATCCAGGGCAGGGAATATACCTTGCAACAGGCCTCAAAATTCCTTGAGAACCCGGACCGGAAGCTGAGGGAAGAGGTGTACAGGAAGATCCAGGAAAGAAGGTTGCAGGACAAGGAACAGCTGAATGAACTCTTTACAAAGCTTATTCAAAAGCGCGACCAGGTAGCAAAGAACGCAGGCTTTATTAATTACCGCGATTACAAATTCGCCGACCTTGGCAGGTTTGATTATAAAAAAGAAGACTGTTTCCAGTTTCATGAGGCCGTAAAGCAAAGTGTTCTTCCACTTGTGGATTTTATTTATGACCGCAAAAGACAAAAACTTGGTCTTGATAGCTTACGTCCATGGGATGTAGATGCAGAACCACAGGGCGTGCAGCCATTGAATCCATTTAAATCCGGCGAAGAGCTGGTTAATAAGACCATTGAATGTTTTACCAGGATGCATCCTTTTTTTGGCGAATGCCTGGTGAAGATGAAAGAAATGGGCAGACTTGACCTTGACAGCAGAAAAGGGAAAGCCCCGGGAGGATATAATTGTCCCCTGCCGGAAACTGGAGCTCCTTTTATTTTCATGAATGCTGCCGGACAAATGGGTGATGTAACCACCATGGTTCATGAAGGAGGCCATGCCATACATTCTTTTCTTGCGCACCATCTTCCGCTTACAGCTTTTAAGGAATACCCGATGGAAATTGCAGAAGTGGCCAGCATGACCATGGAATTGTTCAGCATGGATTATTGGGATGTGTTCTTTGAAGATCCATCTGATCTCAAAAGGGCAAAGCAGCAACAACTTGAAAGAGTGCTTACCATCTTTCCATGGATAGCAACGATTGATAAATACCAGCACTGGATTTATGAAAATCCTGATCACAGTCTGGAAGAAAGATCAGAGAACTGGAGGCGTATTTTGAATGATTATACTTCTCTTTCGCTTGATGTGGCCGGACTGGAGGAATACAGGAAATTTTCATGGCAGCGCCAGTTGCATTTGTATGAAGTGCCGTTCTATTATATTGAATATGGTATTGCACAACTGGGCGCCATTGGCCTGTGGAAGCAGTTCAAAGAAAATAAAGACCAGGCGATCAATAATTATATCAATGCCCTGAAATTGGGCGGAACAAAAACACTGCCTCAGTTATATGCAACGGCAGGATTGAAATTCAGTTTCGCGCCGGATTATATTAATGAGTTGATGTTGTTTGTACAAAAAGAAATGGAGATCATTACGCGTCCGGATCATAATTGAGGTAATCAGTGTACACTGTCATCAGGGGCGGTGCAAACAAACAGGAAATTCAAAATAATAGCGAAGCCAACTCATTTACTGATGTTGCTTCGCTATTATTTTTTTAGGCCAAATGACCAATTGAAGGCCTCTCGAAAAAAGGCGTTCCAATCTTTTTCACCGCTGCTCACAATCCCTGCAAATCCCATTAATTACCACCTGCACCGTATTTGCGGTAAATCCTTCAGGTAGTTCAATCACGGGTGAAACCACGTTATCAAGGCAAATGGTTTTATCGCAATTATTACAGATAAAATGTACATGGTCATCATGATGGTGTCCTTCCTCACAATCCTTGCATAAAGCATAGCGGATTGAATTATCTGCAGTGGGAATGGTATGAATGATCCCTTTTTCAACAAAGGTCTGCAGGGTTCTGTAAACAGTAACCCGGTCAAATTTTTCGCCGGCCTTCATTTCGATATCGCCATGCGTAAGCGCATCCTGATGGCTGAGAAATAATGAAAGTATTTTTTTGCGGCTGTCCGTTACACTCAGGCGTTTGCGTTTCAGGATCTCATTCAGCCTGTTATGTACATGCCTGGTTTCTGCCATGTTCATGTTCACTCATTCAATAGTTTTTGAATATCCTCATCCATGCTTTTTAGTTCTGATGGTTTGAGGCCATCGTAGATCTTAACAACCTGGCCTTTCTTATCTACTAAAGCTATGAATTGTGTATGAATAAAATCATCTTCGATATTCTCAACAAAATTTTTGGGATTATCAAGCCGGTAGCTATGCCTGGCGGTGGCATAAAGACTGTCTTTTTTACCGGTAAGGAAGACCCATTTATTGGTATCCACCTGCATGGAATCTGCATATCGCTTTAACCTGGAAGCAGAATCTCTCATCGGGTCTGAGGTAAAAGAAAGCAGCATAAAGTTTTCTTCATCCTTGAATTCATCATAAACCGGTTTCAGGTTATTGTTCATTTCAGGACAAATACTGGTACAGGTGGTAAAGAAAAAGTTAACCGCAGTGACCTTGCCCATCACATCTTTTTCAGTTACCCTTTTCCCATCCTGATTGATATAAGAAAAAGGTTGTACTAAGCTGATGGGTTTTGTCTTTGGAGTACCATATTCGGGAATGATGGCTGAGATCACATAAAAGAAACCAACTACCAGCACAGAAAAGAAA
>CAMPIQ010000122.1 GCA_946886475.1 uncultured Chitinophagales bacterium
ATAGTATTCTTATTTATTTATAATTAACCTATTACTATTAGGGCTGTGAATTCGGGGATAAAAGATTTTTCCAGGATTTGGTAAAGTAAATATTCTCTATTATCCACAGCTTACTCCCGTTTATTCAACAGCAAAGGTATTACAGCAGCCTTACTTACAGGCCATATTCACAACAATGTGTATTACCTGTACCTGAATAAAAAAATACCATTATGAGATTTTCCGGGTGTGGATTGGATATGGGATATCATTGCTTAAATCCAGACAAAACAAATTTTGGATTTAAAAAGAAATCTTTCCATCCAAATCCCAACGTTTCATTCCCTGTTTCACCAGGTTTATTCACACCAAAACAGGGTAATCCACATAAAATTCCGGTGAAGACGGGTGTGACCAAAACCGGAGCCAAAATTTATATTAAGGACAAATAAACCGGCCATATAATTTATCAAAATATTATTGCCGATTTTATGCGAAACCCTTGTTTTAAAGCACATTTCGCCGGTTTTCCACATTTTGTGCATAGCAGGATTTACCCTATTTTCGCCATCCGTTTTTTAAAAGGAACACCACCAGTTATGTCAATTATTCAGGATATCAGAGACAAGTATGCCCGTATTGCCGTAGTTGCAATTGCCCTTGCTTTGCTGGGCTTTATTTTAATGGACGCTTTTTCAGGCAGAGGAGGAATGGGAAGCAATGGTCCCAGCGCCGCTATCGGTAAAGTAAATGGCAATGCTATTGACAGGATCCAGTTTAGTAATGATCTCACCGAAAGAGAGGCCTATTATAAGCAACAGGGATACCAGATCAATGAGGACAACCGTTTTCAGGTGCTTAATGAACTTTGGGAGCAGGAGGTTACTGAAAGACTACTTCAGGAAGAATATGAAAAATTGGGACTTACCATTACCGAAAAAGAATTAAGAGATATATTATATGGTGCCAACCCGCCCCAGAATATTGCACAGGCCTTTACAGATCCAAAAACCGGCAAGTTTGATGCAGTGGCAGCGCAGCAAAGGATCAACCAGATGCTGAAGAGTAAGGATCCCAGAGAAAAAGAAGGCATCACTGCGGAAATTGATATGGCAAAGCAACAACGCCTTGCTTCCAAGTACATGGCCATGTTCACCAATACCAATTATTTTCCCAACTGGTTCATTGAAAAAAGAAATGCAGACAACAGCCTGATGGCAAGTGCCACCTATGTGAGCATTCCTTATTCCTATGTTGCTGACAGCCTGGTAAAAGTTTCGGATGATGAGATCAAGGCGTATATGGAAGACCACAAAGAACAGTACAGGCAGAAAGAAGAAACCAGGTCCATCAGCTATGTTCTTTTCAGTGCGGCTCCAACTTCTGCAGACAGTGCAGCCATAAAAGCACAGGTAGAAGCACTCAAACCACAGCTTGCCGCAGCTACTGATATCAAAGCCTTTATTACCAGAGAAAGCAACACGCCATTCTTTGATGGTTACATAGGAAAAACAGCTATGCAGGTTCCGGTTAAAGATTCTTTGACCAGCCTTCCTGATGGCGGCATGTTTGGTCCTTACCTTGACGGGGATAGTTATGTGGTGGCAAAAATGATCGACAGCAGGATGCTCCCCGATTCAGTTAAAGTGCGTCATATATTATTGGGCACAACCGACCCACAAACAGGACAACCATTAAATGACAGTCTTGTAAAGATCAGGATCGACAGTATAGCCAATGCCATCCGGAACGGCGCCAGTTTTGATTCGCTTGAAACAAAGTATTCAATTGACCAGGCAGCACACCAGACACAGGGCATTATGACCTTTTCATCAACACAGATACAGAGTGAAAATTTTGCAAAGGAATTTGGACAATTTATTTTGTTTGATGGCAAACCCGGCGACAAACAAAATATAAAAACCCAGTTTGGCTGGCATTACATTGAGATCATGGAGCATAAAAATGTAGAGCCCCATTATAAAATAGCCTATCTGTCAAAAAAGATCGTTGCCAGCGAACTAACCAATAATGAAGCCATCAACAAGGCAACACTTTTTGCAGGCGACAGCCGCGATCTCGAAACCTTCAACCAGAATGCTGACAAATTGAAATCAGAAGGGATCAATAAATTCCCGGCAACTGACCTGACTGCCATGTCCTTCAACCTTCCGGGTATTTCGGCTTCAGCCAGGAGTTTGATCAAATCAATTTTTGAAGCTGACCAGGGAGATGTGATTGGTCCGGAAAGGATCGCGGATAATTATGTGGTGGCCGTTGTTACAGAAGTGAATGAACCGGGAATGAAAAGCGTGAATGCGGTTCGTCCGGAAATTGAGCCCATTCTTAAAAGGAAAAAACAGGCAGCTGAGATCATAAAACAGATCGGACAGGTAACTACGCTTGAACAGGTGGCAACTAAATTCAACCAGCAGGTTCAGCCAACAGTTGACAGCTTACGGTTCAATGGTCCGAACCTGGGATATGAACCAAAGGTATTGGGTGCCATTTTCAATCCTGCTAATAAAGGTAAAGTTGTTCCTGAGCCTATACCTGGAACTTCAGCAGTATATGCCATACGGGTGGATAATCAAACCACCACACCGGTTGAATCGGCTGGAATTGAAGAACAAAGGAGAATGCTTGAAATGCAGGCCAGACAGGCAGGTATGAATCAACTGATTGAAGCGCTGAAAAGTTCAGCCAAAATCAAGGATAACAGGGCAGAATTTTATTAATGTCCTTAATAACGATTGATAAAGAAGATTAATTATCAATCGTTTCATTTATTAACTGCTCACTTATCAAGAACTTAAAAGCCGCCGAGAGGGCGGCTTTTTTACATTTCGCCGGTTATGAATTTAATATTGGCAATTGGTTAGTCTTTCAATTGCCACATTCCTTCTAATTTTGCGTTATGGCTGACCTTATTGTAAATAAAGTTGCAGGCAGCGGTCTGGTAACACTTGACCTGGAAAAATTCATTCCTTTAGAAGAGATCCTTGCATTTGATCTCAAAGATCATTTGTTCATGGGAATGATACTGAAGGAAAAGGATTTCAGGGAAGCATTGAAACAACTGGACTGGTCGGTTTACAGGAATAAATATGTAGCTATTTATTGTTCTGCCGATGCTATCATTCCATTGTGGGCCTATATGCTGGTATCCGTTAATCTTCAACCGCTGGCTAAAGATATTTACACCGGTAGTGTTGCGGAAATGTATAAACACCTGTTCCTCAAAAATATTTCGGCTATAGACGCCCGTGAATTCAATGGTCAGCGAATTGTTGTAAAGGGTTGTGGAGACAGGGAAATTGAAAACTATGCCTATACTGAAATAACCAGGATATTAAGGCCTGTTGTAAAATCAATTATGTATGGTGAGCCATGCAGCACAGTACCGGTTTATAAAAACAAAGAATGAAATTATTAAAAGCAATTACTCCAATTTTATGTCTTTTTATCCTTGCAGGATGTTCAGATGCTACCGATTCTAAAAAGTCAGGAGAAAATAGTAAAGACGCTTTATCAGAAAATGAAGAAGTGCTCCCGCAAATCGAAGAGGTATTTCCTGAATTGTTCAGGCACCTGGCCAGCGCCGACAGCAGTTTTTCAAGTGAAGGTTTTGAAGGCGGGCAAACAGAGATAAAGACAGATTCTTCTGACCAGCCTATCAGCAATGAAAAGATTGTAAAATATATGCCCTTCCTGGTTTTTAATGCTGACAGCACCTATGCCATTGACCTGGTATCGAATAATTATGTACCAGTTGAAAGGAATGATAAAATAATTCTTGCTGAAGGAGGTCCTGATTTTGAAGTGGGCCTAATTGATCTCAGGAATAATAAAAGAAAGGAACTGCTTTTCTTTGGAACCATGGGCACCGTGCTGGATGCAAATTGGGTTGATAATCAAACCCTGTTAATAGCAGGAGCCAATGAAGTGACGGGAGATAGTTTAAGACCGGTGATCTGGAAATATCAAATTCCAACCAGGGCATGGTATGTTTATACTTATGAGAATATGATACCGGTAGAAGCCGGCGGGTATCAAAAAAAGTGGCTGCCCGAAACAGCCGAGTGATCAGAACCAGCCCCTTCTTTTAAAGATATAAAGCATCACTACCGGAATTAATAACATTAAGGAAACGGCCACATAAAATCCCCATTGGTTATGGCTGGTGGGTATCACGTCAAAGTTCATTCCGTAGATCCCTCCGATAACTGTTGCGGGCGCCAGCAAACAGGTTACAATTGCCATCACTTTCATTACCTCGTTCATACGAAGGTTCACATTATTAATGTAAAGGTCCTGCATGCTGATCATGATATCCCTGTAGTTCTCGCTCAGGTCATATGCCTGGGTAATATGATCATGAACATCTTTGAAATATTTTGTGGTGTTATCATTCAGCAATACATTTTCGCTTCTGATAATACTTCCCACAAGGTCTCTGACGGGCGCAATGTTCCTTTTTAAAATAATCAGTTCTTTTCTTAACTGGTTAATTCTTGCCAGGGCCCTCTTGTTGCTGTTTCTGATAACCTCTTCTTCCACCTGTTCAATCCTGTCGCCCAATTTTTCCATCACGAAAAAATAATTGTCAACTATGAGGTCGATCATTGCATAACATAAATAATCGGCCCCTCTTTGCCTGTGTTTACTGTTGTTTACCCGCAATTTATCCCGGATGGGGTCAAATACATCCCGGTGCGGGTCTTCCTGGAAAGTGATCACGAAACCCCTGCCCAGTACAATGCTGATCTGCTCCTGTTCAACAGTTTCGGTGGTGTCATTGTAATAAAGCATGTTCAACAGACAATAAAAAATATCTTCTACCTCATCCATTTTAGGACGCTGGCCAACACTAAGAATGTCTTCCGTAATTAATGGATGGATCCCGAACCGGGTGCTGATCTTTTCAACATCATATTTACGGAGGCCATCAATATTGATCCAGCTAATTCTGTCGTTGTACAAAAAATCAAAACAATCTTCAATATTTTTTAGTTCCTGGCTGTTCAGCGTATGCAGGTCATAATCATGCACACTTATATAAACCTTTTCAGCATCTTTTCTAACAGTATTGATAACAGGGTTTATATTGAGTATTTCCTTGGTTCTGTTGGTACCAAACAGGGAAACCGGAATAAAATACCTGAAATATTTTTTTGCTTTGGTCATATACTTTTCTACACTGAATGTCCTCAAAATATAAGAAAAAAAAACAGGTGCTTCGGGAATTTCCTGCCAAACAACTTTAAACGGGAGTTACCAGCATGCCGCGCAGCCCGTTATTTGAAAAATAAGGAGCGCTGTTTATCAGATTAATAAATTTATAGTTAACGAAAGGCGCGCCCACAACGGTATAAAATGATGAAGGGCTTAATCTGTTGTTGCCATTGTGACGTTTACGGTTCTTTGTGCATAAACCATGTTATAAAACAAAAGCAAAGCAATAAATAAAAGAACCGGCATGGTCTAAAATTGAATTCATTAAGTTACAAACTAAGTAAGACAAAACTTAGGCCCAACAACCATTTGCCGGATGCCGGATTTAACCCCAATAGAAATCTTTAACTCTATATGCAGAACAGGATTATTTTCTTTCCGCCGTCCAATGAAGCAGGTATGTATCGCAGGAAAGCGCATTGATATTCATTCTGAAGCTACCCTTTGCTTTCTTACCATCAATGTCGGCTTTTAATTGATACCGGATGGCAGTGGCGCCACCATCTTCCGGTTCGGATAAATGTGCATCCACCTTATTATTCAGGACATCGAAACCTTTTTCAGGTCCCATCCTGGTCTGTTCAAGTTTTCCATCACATCGCCAGTAACCATCAAAGGTGAGGTTATCAAGCTTTTTACCATCTTCAGAAATATCAAAACTTATAAAAGTTTCTTTCATGCCATTGGTGAACGCCCCTTCATAATGCCCACCCTTAACAGTGGCGGATTCCTGTTTTGCTGGCTGTTTTTCTGAAATTGCATTTGTGTTTTCACTGCTGTTATTGCACGAGACAAAAATCAAAAATAAAAATGGGGTAAGGACCTTTTTCATAATGAAAAGAATTGCGGGATAAATATATTAAAAAAGTGATTTGGCTTTCAGCAGGTCTTCGGGCGTATCAATTGAAATCCCAATATAATCTGTAACGGCCATCCTGAGTTGAATACCATGTTCAAGGAAACGCAGGCATTCAATTTTCTCCATGTCTTCCAGCGGGGTAACGGGCCATCGGGTAAAATCCATAAGCGCATTTTTTCTGAATGCGTAAACCCCAATATGTTCATAATGGTTCATCGCCCCGGATCTGTTGCGTGGATAGGGGACGACACTTCTGCTGAACAACAGTGAGTTCATATTTAAATCAACACAAACCTTTACCCTGTTAGGATCTGCAATGGTAGCTTCATCCGTGATGGGCTGCATTAAAGACCCAACCTGCACAGATCCGTCATTGAACAGCGCCAGTAATTTTTCCAGCGGCTCTTTTTTTATAAATGGAGTATCCCCCTGTACATTAACGATGATATCAACGTCCAGGTTCTCTGCAACTTCTGCAATACGGTCGGTTCCGCTTTCGTGCTTTCTATTACTCATTATGGGCCTGCCCCCATATTTTAATATTTCATCAAAAATGATATCGCTGTCCGTAACTACCACAACATCATCAAACAAACCCGTATGTTTTGTAGCCAGGAATACTGTTGCGATGAGGGATTTGTCTCCCAGTTGCTTCATTAATTTCCCCGGAAACCTGCTTGCTTCATATCGTGCGGGGATCATTGCGATCTTATTCAGTTTTTTACCCCCTTCATTTGCCTTCTTCATGGATTTATCTCCGTGTGCTTCTTTCATGTATTATAATTCTTTGTAAAGATGTTTAAAACAGGCAAAGTGTTACTTTCTTTCTTCAGGCAATGGAGGATGGAAAGGCTGCTTCATTAACATACCAAGGTTTTCATCTTCTTCATTGGGATAATACCTGTCCAGGCCATACCTGATCTCTGAATGGTGCAGCTGACGGTAGGTGCCCAGCAGCCTGTCCCATATTGACAGAACAGCGCCGTAATTACTATCTGTAAAAGGTTGTTTCCAATGGTGATGCACTTTATGCATATTTGGAGAAACCAGAATAAAACTAAGCGGCTTGTCAAGCCATTCCGGTAACCTGATATTGGCATGGGTGAATTGAGTTGAAAGCACAAGCAGGGTTTGAAAGATCATAACAGCATACATTGGAGCACCGGAAACCAATACGCCCATTAAAAAGAAAATACCGCGCAACACACTTTCAACCGGGTGGTGTCTTAATCCGGTAGTTACATCTACATTGTTATCGGAATGATGAATAACATGAAACCTCCAGAGCATTCCTGTTTTATGCTCAACAATATGTACCAGCCACCCGCCAAAAAAATCCAACACTAAAAAAGAGATGATTATGATCCATAGTATGGAAGAATTGAACCAGTAAACAAGTCCAAAACCGGCATCCTTACACATATCAGAAAGTAAAATGATAAACACCGCGAACCCGGTATGAATGAGCAGGTGAATAATGGTAAAAGATAAATTAACGGAAGCGTGTCTCCACTTGTTTTTCCGGTAATGTAGGGAAAGCAGGGGAATGGCCCCTTCAATGAGCCAAAGCAGCAACATGCCTGATACCAGCAGGATAAGTCGTTCAACTGGCCGGCTTTCAAGAGTTTGAAAGTGGTCAATAATATTTTGCCACATAATTTCAGGTTTTCCGGCAATATAAAGACGGGACCCGTTAAAGATACAAAATAGCCTAAGGCCGGGGGTCCGGTGCTGTGCATTTTCAGTTATCGAACACCGGATTTAATGTGCAGGCAGTTCCCTGAAGTCATAGCCACAGGCGGAGCACCTGTAAATTTTTCTCACTTCAACCGAATGGCCATTTAATAACATACTTGCAATGGCCGACAGCCTGCATTTGTATTCACGTGTAATGCTTACGGCTTTTAAGGCATGTGCATGGCACACAGGACAGGGAATATCCTTGAGATAGGCCTGTTCGGCTTTTTCCATCAAATCCCAGGCTTTTTCAACATGTGCGTGGTGAACCATAAGCTTCATGCCACCAATAGCAGGACTTAGAAATGGATCAATGGTCACAATATTTTCATCCTTCAGATGGCAATTGATATTACCATGCTGGAGCATGTTCAATACAATATTTGCTTCAATATAATTATCAAATGAACGCAATTCTACAAATTCCATGTCCGCTCATTTAACGGTAAGAGTGAAAATATCAATCATGAAAATGCCGGGCTTTCCGGCCCGGCACCCTATTGAAGTTAATTAATTTTATTGGTTCAGCATCAGCGGCATTACCAGCATCAGCAACTCTTCATTGTCGCCCGGATCAGTTGGTTTGATGATGCCCGCCTTTGTAGGTGTAGACAATTCCAGCCGTACTTCGTTACTGTCCGATGCATTCAGCATTTCAATTAAGAACCGTGCGTTGAAAGCAATGGTAAGGTCCTCTCCGTCGTACTGGCACTTCATTCTTTCATTTCCTTCAAATGAAAAATCAACATCCTGGGCCGCCAGTTGCAATTCGCTACCGGTAATGTTGAGGGCAACCTGGTTGGTGCTTTTGTTGCTGAAGACACTCACTCTTCTGAGGGCACTCTGGAAATCAGACTTTCCAACTACCATTTTATAAGGGTTGTCCGAGGGGATCACTACCTTATAATCCGGGAACCTTGCGTCAATCAGCCGGCAGCTCATTTGTAAAGTTCCATGTTTAACAAACAGGTGGTTGCTGTTATAATTGATGGTGATCTCGTCTTCGTTATCGGGCAGGGCAGATTTCAAAAGATTCAAAGGCTTCCGGGGAACAATAAACGAATCGGCCTTTGGGCAACTTACGTCCGTTCTTTTATAACGCACAAGCCTGTGCGCATCTGTAGCTACAAACTGGATGTAGTCTTTATTCAATTCAAAGAAAACGCCAGTCATTGCAGGGCGCAGGTCATCATTGCTTACAGCAAACAGGGTTTTATTTATTGCGGTTATCAATGCTGTAGCGCTCATGGTAAAGCTGGAGGTATCATCAGCTGCGGGCTCCTTGGGAAAATTATCAGGATTTTCACCCATAACCTTATACTTACCATTGTCACTGGTGATTTCTACTGCAAAGGACTTATCAATATTGAACGAAAGCGGTTGGTCGGGAATGTTTTTCAATGAATCCATCAGGATACGGGCGGGAATACAAACCTTGCCGCTGTCCTTCGCCTCAATATCCATCTGAATTCTCATTACCGTTTCAAGGTCGGTAGCCACAACGGTGAGCCTGTTCTTTTCAACTTCAAAAAGAAAGTCTTCCAGGATGGGAAGCACTGTATTAGCATTGATCACCCCGTTAATATGTTGCAGCTGCTTCAGCAGTTGGGAAGAGGAAACAATAAACTTCATGAAAAATAAATTTGATCCCTTTCGGGATGGTAGCGGCGAAACTAACGATTTTCCGTGTACAAAATAAGGGCGTTCATAACTTGAGGTTAACCCTGCAACCACCATAACGGGAGTGCAGTATCCCGAGGCTTTATACCATTGGATGCGGCCCGCATTTTGAAGCAGTTAAAGCCGGATAATAAATGAAATCGCTTTTCTTTAGTTCTGAATACGGAAATTTGTAAGAGAAGAGGGCCCCCAACAAAGGAAAAACAAATATGCTGGATAAGATATTTAGCTGGACAAAGAAAAAAATGGAAGAAGAAACTGCTGAACCCGAAATAATTTTTGGCCGTTATTCAGACAACAACAAATCGCTGGAAAAAGTTGAGAAATGGAACCAGGCCGAATCCCTTTTTAAGGGAAAAAAATTTTTCGAAAGCATTTCTGCATTTTTTGAATACCTCTGCGATGATAATGCCGACAACGTAAAACACAAACAGGAAGGCAGCAAAGGGAGGTTTGAATTTTTCCAGGGTTCCAAGATCATCAGGGGTCATTACAATGAAGAAATTTTTGAAGCCCAGGTGGCACTGGCTCATATGCCCCAGCCCAGTGTACCCGTGATGAGGAGACTGCTGGAAATGAATTTTAACCTGTATTACAGCCGGTATGCCCTTGAAAAAGATAATGTGG
Source organism: uncultured Chitinophagales bacterium (assembly GCA_946886475.1). Next base: position 10,118 of record CAMPIQ010000122.1, read on the forward strand.
CCATGTTATTCAACAGTGACATAAGAACTGCCAACCCCAGCAAATTATATTATGGACTAAAAGAACTGGCCACTAAGGCAGATAAACAGGACGACCTGCTGGTGCAGGATTTCACCACGCTTTTACCGGTAGATACCAGCCATATTATTGAAATTCCCGAAGCAGAAAAAGCCATTAAACACCGCTATTTAAAAAAATGGATCCAGGAATCCCTTGACCTTATCAATAGCATTGATGCAGATAAATATTCAGGGGGCATAGCCTACCTGTTGCTGGCACTCGCCTACCGGATAGATTACCTGATATTACCCGAAGGCAAATTATTAAGCGAGCTTGAAAAGATAGTTGAGGTTTATTTCAGGAAGGACGACAGACTTGTAACAGAAAAAAATCAGGAAATGGCTGATTGTTACCAGAAGCTATTGTCTAAGGACAAAGAAGAATTTTATCCCTACCTGTTCCGGTCAAAGTATACCTTTTCAATAGTGACCCCGCAGAATTATAAAACAATCGCTGATGCAATTTATAATGCCAACCAGAATATCAGCTGGTACCGGGAAAATAAACTTCCGAAGGTAGCTGCCCAGATCAGTGAATACGGGTTTTCTTATTGCCAGTACTCTTATAGCCTTCCAAAGCCATTAACCCGGCTGTTTGATCTGTTCATGAGGATCAATTATGGCGAATATTTCAATGAGCTTGGCTTTAAAGAAGCGTATTACAACAAGGAAAATAATGTTTACGATAAGGATGCCATTATTCAGGCCATAAATAAAATAGAAGATGAATGGAAAGAGAAATATCCCCAATTCAATTTTAAAACTGAAAAATTAAAGTTTGACAACCAGGTTGCATTCAATCAAAGCTTTACAACCGAGATCGAATATTTGAACCTGGAAACTAAATGAATCACAGATGTAAATGGGATCGCGGATGTAGATGGATGGCCACGGAATGCGAGTCGGGCAAAATGAGATGTGAAATAAGTTATGTATGACAACATGTAAATTAAAAAATAACCAAACAATCAATTCCCTCCGCGGCCATCCGCGGCCATCCATCTACATCCGTGATACAAATCCGATCAATCATAAATTATGAAGATGCAGATCAAAAAATCCAAAATAAAGAATC
>CAMPIQ010000123.1 GCA_946886475.1 uncultured Chitinophagales bacterium
ATGGAATAATAGAAATAGCAAACAAATGCCATGCATTTGTGATCATTACCGGGGAGGTAGATCTAAATTCTGAAAACGCAATTTTCTATAAGGATATCCCGCCCATTCAAAGGGGGGCTATGGGTGATGGAAAATAAGGAAGGTTTATTATTCCTGAAAGGACTTAGTGTAAGATCCGCAGTTGCTGTAATTAAAGCTGGAATTGCAAAGTTCAATTGCAGGGCTTTACTTACCACATGTGAGGTTTGGAGCTTATGAACCTTTACTTCATCACGGCAACAGTTGTTATCGCTCACATCCATTCCGCACCTGTTGCATTCAGTATCAGATTCAGTTCCCAATTCAACAGAATCTATTTCATCCATGCAGTAATGAACACTTACAGCAAAACCGGTACTTACCAGGAAGTACACCATTAGTGTTAATGCTGTAAATATTTTTTTCATCTGTACAAAGATAGGTGCCGTTTTAAAAAATCACAGATCCTTTCCAATAATTATTGCCATTCAGCACCTAATTAACAAATCCCCAATAGATCCCCAGGCGGATCACCAGGCCGGGAGTGGGGTAATCGGGTGCCGCCAGGTTGTTGTTGTTGAACTGGAACCCCCCAAACAGCCGTGCCGTATTGAGGTTTTCAGCCCTGAACCAGGCTTTAAAACTTCTTATTTTAAAATGGATCAGTGCTGCAACATCGGGCAGATTGCTGATCCTGATAGAATCCTGGTAAAAAAACTGTCCCAGCACCGGCGAATAACTATCGGCTTTATAGGGCGAATGGTAACGGCCTTCCAGTCCGAAAGCGATCTTCAAATTTGGAAAACCAAGATTGCCTTCATACAAGATTCGATTGCGGGTAAATACTGCAGGAAGGTTGAGTTGCGCCCCACCGGTTTTTTGCTGAACATATAATTCCGAATGCCAGTTCCACCTTCTGCCGATCTTAAAAGTTTTTTTGGCATTGATGCGGAGTACATTGAACAATGCAGACTCCTGTTCCAGTTGATAAAATCCATTCAGGTAGAGATAATTGCTGACCAGGTAATAATCAGCACCCAGCTGCAATTTTAACTGCGGCTGAAAAAGATTGGCAAACAGGTGTGTTGTATTTTCTTTATTAAAATTTTCAGGAGCATCAAGGTAAAATGCACTTCTCTGGTCATAGATAAAAGAAGGAGAACGGTTTACATTTTCAAATCCTAATTGCAGGCTGCCGATATTTTTACTGATAAATCTTTGAAGGCTGGCATAAGCCCTGTAGTCGCCGGCATTGTAACCATTCATGTACAATCTTCCCTGGGCAAGCAGATCCCATTTCTGATTTTTTGTACGGTTGCGGTATTCACCATGTGCAGCCAGGTTATAAAGCGCTGCACTACCCGATTCAACCGAATCAATGAACAATCCATTTAATAACTGCAGTTGCAAACCTACCTTTATGAACTGGTGTTGATTTTTGGAATCGGGAAACTGGTAAATGGAAAAATCATTGCTGATCTCCCTCCATTTATCACGGAAGTTCACTGAACCACTCTGCGGAATGGTATAATTATAATTCGTAGCATAGTAAGCAGGATCAGGACGGTTCTCCTGGTTGTTATTCTGAACAGGAAAATCCTGGTAAGTATAATTGTATTTGCCGTAATTAAAACTATGTTCAAATCTCAGCTTAGGGAAAAATAAAGGAACCATGGTTGAGTCAACCAGTAATGAATCCTTCCTGCCAACATCATATTGTTGCCGCATCAGCACATTGAACTCATTATAACGATTGCCCGTATACATGGTGGTAGTGAAAAAATTGGTAATATATGCAGGAGAGCCGCCCAGCTTGGAAGGAATGATGTACCTGTCCTTGGCATAGATAATATCATTTAAATAATCCTGGTCATTTGAAATGCCGCCACTTTCACCCGCCTGTAATTTGTTGCCAAGAATTACAAAATAATTATTGTAACGCTTTTTTCTACCCTGGTACCATGAAGTGAAGAGATAATTGTTATGATTGGTTTTTTGATTCCTGAAAGTTCCGGGAGAGTTGATCAGCCGGTAGTTAAAAGAGAAATTCCAGCTGGGCCTTATGTTTTGGGTATGGATCACCTCTATCATCTGCTCAGCGCGACTGCCAAGTACATAACCCAGTTCCGTATATGGCCGTGTTGTATTATAAAATTTTGCTTTTTCAAGTTTCCATTTATAAACATCAAGCGCGTGCAGGCCCGGATCAAATCCAGGTTTTAATTCGGGCTGGTAAATAATTGATCTGGTAGCCACCCCCGTGTTGCCAAGATAAATATGTGTGGCAGGTATGGGGTAGCGGGTGGTAAAATCATTGATGGTGGTATCTGGTTTATGTCCGCGGGTTGAATCCAGATAATATATTGTAACCGTAATGCTGTCTTCATACCTGTTTCTGGCAATCACGCTATCGCCACCTGTACCGGTGCTGCCGGACTGGTTGCCCATTCCGGGTATGCGGTCGCCAATACCTCTTAAGATATTTGCAGGCCTTTTTTGTGCCAGCGTAATGGAGCCGGTGAGCGTTAAAAAGGCCAGGAAAATAATCCTGTATCGGATGGTATTTTTCAAAATCAAACCAGTGATGCTATCAGTTCACGGAAAATGGCAGAAAATTTTGGTTCTGCTTCTTTTGCAGCTTCCAGCACTTCTTCATGTGTAATTATATTATCATCCTCACGAATGCCAACATCGGTGATCACACTCATGGCAAAACAATTCATACCCATGTGGTTGGCAATGATCACCTCCTGCACTGTACTCATGCCTACCGCATCTCCCCCCATTACATGGATCATCCTGTACTCAGCATGTGTTTCAAATGTAGGTCCGGTTACCACAAAATAAACACCGTCATGCACGCTGATGTTTTTTTCTTTGGCAATTTCCTTTGCTTTACTGATCAGGGATTTTTTATAGGGTTCACTCATATCCGGGAAGCGAGGGCCAAAACGTTCATCGTTTTTACCAATCAGAGGATTGGGCGTATGGAAAGAAATATGATCAGTGATGATCATGAGGTCGCCCACTTTTAATTTTGGATTCACGCCACCCGCTGCATTGGAAAGTAAAATGGTTTCCACGCCCAGGAACTTCATTACACGGATCGGAAAAACCACTTCCTCTGAAGAATAGCCTTCATAAAAATGAAACCGGCCTGCCATGGCGATAATATTTTTTCCACCAATGGTACCGAAGATCAGTTTACCCTGATGGCCTTCCACTGTTGAAACAGGAAAGTGCGGAATATCCTTATAGGGAACTTCTTTATCAACCCTGATCTCCTTTGTGAAATTTCCAAGTCCGCTACCAAGAACAACGGCAACTTTTGCCTGGTTGGTATTGTATTGCTGTAAAAAAGCAGTGGTTTCTTTTAGTTTGTCAAAATTTTCCATTGGGACAAAGATAATCCCGGTGCCTTAATATGTATTTGTATAAAAATCACAATTATGGCCTTTGGTCATTTGCCAATAGCTATCGGCTAACTTCCTTAAATTTGCGCAAATTTCCCAACATGAATTTGCACGAGTACCAGGCAAAAGAACTTTTGAAAAAATATGGAGTATTGACCCAGGAAGGCATTGCAGCCAGCACGCCTCATGAAGCGGAAGAGGCTTACCGCCAGATCAAAACACAGTACGGAAGCAGCTTTGCAGTTATTAAGGCCCAGATCCATGCAGGCGGACGTGGAAAAGGTAAGATCAGGGAAACAGGTGTAAATGGTGTGAAAGTGGTGAAGTCGCTTGATGAAGTAACGGAGCTTTCTTCAAAGATCCTGGGAGGAACGCTGGTTACTATCCAGACAGGTGAAGCAGGAAAACTGGTGAACAAGATACTTGTTGCACAGGATATGTATTATGATGGTCCCAATGAAAGAAAAGAATTCTATCTCTCCATTTTGCTTGACCGTGCAAAAGGACAAAATGTGATCATGTACAGTACCGAAGGTGGAATGAACATTGAGGATGTGGCACATGACACGCCTGAAAAGATCTACAAGGAATGGGTTTATCCCGGCGGAGGATTACAGGGATACCAGGCAAGAAAGATCGCTTTTAATCTGGGGTTGAAAGGTGATGCTTTTAAAAACATGGTGAAGTTTGTTACCAATCTTTATAATGCATATGTAGGGTTGGATTGTTCCATGCTGGAGATCAATCCTCTGTTTAAGGCTTCAGATGACAAGATCGTAGCGGTAGATTGTAAAATGAATCTTGATGACAATGCACTGATGCGTCACCCTGACCTGGCCAATCTTCGCGATATAAGTGAAGAAGATCCAACAGAAGTGGAAGCCGGAAAGCACAACCTGAATTTTGTAAAACTTGATGGTAATGTTGGTTGCATGGTAAATGGTGCAGGCCTGGCCATGGCCACTATGGACATGATCAAATTAAGCGGAGGCGAACCGGCCAATTTCCTGGATGTAGGTGGTACGGCCAATGCGCAAACAGTTGAAGCAGGTTTCAGGATCATCTTAAAAGATCCGAAGGTGAAAGCTATCCTGATCAATATATTCGGAGGTATTGTACGTTGCGACCGTGTGGCCCAGGGTGTAATTGATGCTTATAAGAACATGGGTAATATTGAAATCCCAATCATTGTACGCCTGCAGGGAACAAATGCTGAAGAAGCCAAGAAACTGATTGATGAAAGCGGGTTGAAGGTTCAATCGGCCATCCTGTTGAGTGAGGCAGCTGAGTTGGTGAATAAGGCAGTAGCTGCGGCGTGATGGGGATTAGTTGATAGCGTTGATAAAGGTGACCCCACGAATTTTAGTAAGGCCATGCCGGAACAGGGACGGTTTGGTTTCAGGATGAAAAAATTTATTTGGCCCTGTGACGGCATGGCCGTTTTCAAGTGAATCTGTTGATAAAATATATTGAAAGCTTCAGTAGGAATACTGAAGCTTTTTTATTTTCTCTGAATGTATAATTCGAACAACAAAAAAACCACAGCCTGTTGAAATTGAAAGGATAAGAGCAGATCAGCAACAAACAATTCATTCATTGATTCCAACAAACGATTACCGGAATATGCATTCCTGTTCAATTATCATATTGGTCAGCGCACTGGAAAGATAGTTTTGCTCCACATTAAAAATTTAAATCAGAACAAACAAATGAAAACGAAAGTATTGATCATGGCAGGTATTGCCCTGTTGTTAATTGGACAAAGCGGAATGGCGCAAAGCACAAACGGGTTTACAGATGTGAAGGGAATGAATTTTCTGAATGCAGGTATTGGACTGGGAACTTATGGAATGTCGGGAACCGGCGGGTTGCCCGTTAATGCTTCATTTGAACATGGGTTTACAAAGAACATCAGTGCAGGTGCAGGAATTGGTTATGTGCAGAAGAAGTATGCCAGCTACTGGAAGTACAGTTATTTTATTTTCGGCTTAAGAGGTTCCTATCATCTGAATGAAGTGTTGAAGGTAGCCAGTGATAAGCTGGATGTTTACGCAGGAGCAGGATTGCTCTATACCCGCTATAAATTCAAATACAGCGATCATAATGATGAATTGTACCTGAATTCTTCAGGTGGTGATGTGGATATTGAATTACATGCAGGTGCCCGTTATTTCTTTAAGGATAAACTGGGAGCCTTTGCTGAGCTGGGATATGGTATCTCACCCTTACAGTTGGGTGTTGCTGTGAAATTATAATGGCGGTAATAGTTAATGTTGAATGAGGAAGCCGGTCTTCCTCATTTTTAATTTCGGGAATATTTTATATAGTCAGTGTTGGCCCATGCGTTCTGAATTTTTCGGAATAAGTTGGAAAGAAATGGTTGATAAGAAATAACGGATTAGGCTTCATACCCTAACTGAATGTCTGTTTGAAACGTTGACATATCCAATTTACAAAATGGTTATCTTGATCTCACAGAAAAATAATAAATGCCGAACCTGATCAAAGCCCGATTAGGTATGGAGGATATGAGTTGAATGTAACTATACAAACCAATAAGTTTTTTTGTATTGGTTCTTACAGCCATTGCTATTCTGCAATTGGCTGTGCAGGGAAAACTTACATTGGAGGGCCAATAAGGAATAAACTTTTATAAAAGAAATTTCAGGCTGAATAAAAAACCAATATTAATTTTCAATAAATGAATAGCATGAATCCTAAAGTTGATTTTTATTTTGATAAGGAAGGAAGATGGCAGCAGGAGATCAGAAAATTAAGAACGATCATGCTTGACTGCGGACTGGTGGAAGCCTTGAAGTGGGGTGCTCCCACTTATATGTTCCAGAACAGGAACATTGTTTTGATACATGTGTTTAAAGAATATTGTGCCTTGTTGTTTTTCAAAGGTGCTTTGCTGCAGGATGGCCATGGCATTCTGATCAGGCAGACAATGAATGTGCAGTTGCCACGCCAGGTACGCTTTACCAATGTGCGGGAAATAATGGAGTTGGAGCCCATACTCAAGGCATATGTTTATGAAGCCATCGAAGTTGAAAAAGCCGGTTTATCCCTATCTCAGCCCGATAAAAAAAATGTAGAATCATTAATTCCTGAAGAATTTCAAAAACAGCTGGATGCCAAGCCTGACCTGAGAACAGCTTTTGAATCGCTTACACCGGGAAGACAAAGAGCTTATATTCTTTATTTTTCACAACCTAAACAATCCAAAACAAGGCAGTCAAGAATTGAAAAACAGTTGAAACGGATTTTGGAAGGCAAAGGGTTGAATGACCTGTAATTCTGTTTATACCCGTTAATTTGCATCATGTCTAAAAAAAGATCAAGGCTTTCTTATTCGGTACTCCTGTGTGATTTTGAGGAAAGCATGCTGGTGGAATGTCCTGAATGCAGTAAATGCGCAAAGGCCCAAAAAACACCGAGCAAAGTGTATACCTGGACAACTGCTTATGTTGTTACCTGTCTGCATTGCGGATATAATAAAGTTTATGAATCACTGAATTTAAAACTGGCTCCCTGGTTAAAGATCGAATGCCAGGGAAGGTGGGTGTGGGCTTATAATTATGAACACCTGGCCATACTGAAATCGCATGTGGAGGCATTGCTGCGCGAACGGAATACAGTGCCCAACCGCAATGCCAGCATAGGCAGCCGGCTTCCACGATGGATGGCTGCCGCGGACAACAGGAAAAAAGTTTTGAAATGTATTGAGAAACTTGAGAAGGCCAATAGCCATTAGCAACTGGCCAGGGGCCATCGGCTAAACCACCGTCACCTCGATCCCCATACCTTTTAATGTTTCCACCATATGATCAGAGATATTACTGTCCGTGATCACCTGCTCAATATCTTCCAGTCCGCAGATCCTTCCAAAACCTCTTTTGCCGAATTTGCTGGAGTCGGCCAATACGATTGTTTTTTGCGAAGCGGCTATCATTTTTTTATTGAGCTGGGCTTCCATCATATTGGTTGTGGTCAGTCCAAATTCAACATCAATTCCATCCACACCCAAAAACAATTTACTGCAGGAGAAATCTTCAAGCATTTTTTCTGCATAGATGCCGGTAGCTGAAGAAGATGTTTTGCGAATCAGTCCAGGTAGTTGAATTACTTCGATGCCGGGATGACTGGTCAGTTCCATTGCTACGTTCAATGCGGCAGTGATCACGGTAAGATTTCCTTTTGGCTGTATATGTTTGGCCAGAGAAAGCACTGTTGTTCCGGAAGCGATCAAAATACAATCATTGGCTTCAATTAAACGGGAGGCAGTTTCACCAATGCTTAATTTTTCGCCCGATCGGATCCTTTCTTTTTCGTTTACAGGCCTGTCGGCAGTATAAGGATTGGAAATGGTGCCACCTCCATGCGTGCGGAATAAAAGTTCTTTGTCTTCCAGCAGTTTCAGGTCCTTTCGAATGGTGACGGAAGAAACATTCATTTCCTGGCAGAGATCCACCACTTTTACACTCCCTTCTTTTTTGAGTTTGTTGATGATCAGCTGATGCCGTTCTGTTAGAGTGAGTTGGCTCATACGTTCACAAAATAATTAAAATGTATTTGCTCTTCGGCCAAATGTTGAGACACGGAGAGCGCCTGGGGTCTGTGTTCAGTTGTCCATTTTCCTGTTAAGGATCCCGGAGGCCGGTAGAATCGCCAGGTATATGGTGGAAATTAATTTTAAATCTCCCGTTCTCCCTGGCCTCCCGGATCAACCATTCCGGATCGTTATTATTCACCCCCATATTTATTTCGGTTTCCCAAAAATATCTTTTATAATTGCTTTCGTTTCATTATTTTTAGAAACAAATCGAAACCTCCCGGAATGACTGCACCAATATCAGATGGCCATATTCTTAACAGAGAACGTTTACTGGAGCAAGCCGTTGATCCGTCTGCTGTGTGGGATATGATCGTTATAGGTGGCGGAGCCACCGGCCTTGGAATTGCCATGGATGCTGTTTCCAGGGGGTATAAAACCTTACTGCTTGAAGGGTCCGATTTTGCAAAAGGAACCTCGAGCCGCAGTACAAAACTCGTTCACGGAGGTGTTCGTTACCTGGCACAGGGAGATCTCAAACTTGTAAGAGAAGCCAGCATTGAAAGAGGGCTGCTTTGCAGGAATGCACCTCATCTTGTAAAGAATCAAACCTTCATCATTCCCATTTATGGTTATTGGGACATGTTGAAATATACCATGGGTTTAAAACTCTATGACTGGATAGCAGGACGCTTAACACTTGGCTCATCCATTTTTATATCGCGGAAAAAAACGCTTCAGTCTTTACCAGGTATTAAAACCAAAGGATTACTTGGAGGGGTGCTTTATCATGATGGCCAGTTTGATGATTCACGTCTTGCCATCAACCTTGTTCAAAGCATCACGGATAACGGTGGATGTGCAGTTAATTATATGAAGGTTTCAGGTTTGCTAAAGAATAGTGACCAAAAGATAAACGGTATCATTGCCCTTGATACTGAAAAAGGGATCAGTTATAAAATACATGGCAGGGCAGTGATCAATGCTACAGGAGTTTTTGTTGATGATATTCTTCAAATGGATAATCCTGCCGTGTCAAAAACAATTTGTGTGAGTCAGGGTGTTCACCTGGTGCTTGATAAAAGATTCTTTCCTTCCGAACATGCATTGATGATACCGGAAACCAGTGATGGCCGGGTACTTTTTGCCGTTCCCTGGCATGATAAAGTGGTACTTGGTACAACAGATACGCCTGTTGATGAAGCATCGCTGGAACCACAGGCACTGGAAAAAGAGATCAGTTTTATTCTGGCAACAGCCTCCAACTATCTTTCACATACACCTCAACGCGCTGATGTACTCAGTGTATTTGCAGGTCTTCGTCCGCTTGCAGCTCCAAAGCAGGGCGAACAAAAAACAAAAGAAATTTCAAGAAGTCATAAGATCATAGTTTCTCCCTCCAATCTGTTTACCATACTGGGCGGTAAATGGACAACCTATCGCAAGATGGGAGAGGACATGGTGAATAAAATTGAAAAGCATTTGCACTGGAAACAGAAAAAAACATCCACAGCGGTTATGCAAATTCATGGATATGCGGAAGGAATGAACTGGGATGATCCTTTTTATTTCTATGGCAGTGATGCAACCATGATCAGACAAAGAATTAACGGCACGGCCAATCAGTGGATCAGCGAAAGCCTGAATATCCACGAGATGCAGGTACGCTGGGCGGTGGAACATGAAATGGCAAGAACAGTTGAAGATGTGTTATCAAGAAGAACCAGGGCTTTATTATTAAACGCAAGAGAAAGCATACGCATTTGCCCTGAAGTGGCCAAGATCATGGCCAAAGCTTTAGGCAAAGACGAACAGTGGATTGAAAGCGAAGTGAAAGCATATACTTGTCTGGCGCAACAATATATTTTGAAACAGAACTAAAACAACGACTGTCATAGAGGCTATATGGGATTCATGAAATTTTTAAAACCTCCTGCTCACGCAGAAGCTTTGCCTGCTGAAAGGGTAGACCCTGAATATAAAAGGCTAAGGCTTCAGGTGTTTCTCGGGATCTTTATTGGATATGCCGGTTATTACCTGGTGAGGAAGAATTTTTCAATGGTGATGCCCGATCTTATTGAGAAAGGTTATTCAAAAGGTGATCTGGGAGTAGCTTTATCTGCTATATCCATTTCATACGGCATCAGTAAATTTTTGATGGCAACGGTTTCAGACAGAAGCAATGCAAGGATATTTCTTTCCCTGGGGTTATTGCTTTCCGCACTCACCATGATCACCATGGGTATCCTTCCTATTGCAACAGGATCCATTGCTGTCATGTTTCTCCTTTTATTTATCAATGGCTGGTTTCAGGGTATGGGCTGGCCTCCATGCGCAAGGGTTGTGGTGCATTGGTATTCAATAAAGGAAAGAGGCACCAGAATGTCCATATGGAATGTAGCGCATAATGTAGGAGGCGGTTTAATGGCTCCACTTGCCATTGCAGGATTAACTGTTTTTGGTACATGGCAGGGAAAATTATTTTTCCCGGCAGTGATCGCTTTATTTGTAGCCTTCATAGTTTATTTACTCGTTAGAGATACACCGCAATCATGTGGATTGCCTCCGGTTGAAAAATATAAGAATACCTATTCCAAAGATTATAATCAGTCGCACGAAAAAGAATTCAGCACAAAACAGATCCTGCTGGATTATGTTTTGGTTAACAGAATGATCTGGTACATCGCCTTCGCCAATGCCTTTATATATTTGGTGCGTTATGGCGTGCTGGATTGGGCTCCCACCTATCTGAAAGAAGCCAAAGGATTTTCTTTGAGCGAAACAGGATGGGCCTATTTTCTTTATGAATGGGCCGGAATTCCAGGAACCCTGCTTTGCGGATGGCTCAGCGACAAAGTCTTTAATGGTCGTCGTGCACCTGCCACTATCATTTACATGGTATTGGTAACAATTGCAGTGTGGATTTACTGGAAAAATCCTGCAGGTAATCCACTTGTTGACAACATTGCACTGATTGCAATCGGTTTTCTGATCTACGGACCGGTAATGCTCATTGGTGTACACGCACTGGACCTGGTGCCTAAGAAAGCGGCGGGAACAGCTGCAGGACTGACGGGTTTATTCGGATACCTGGTGGGCGCCGTATCTGCCAATGCCGCTATAGGTTATGTAGTGGATGCATATGGTTGGGATGGCGGTTTCGTTGTGCTGGTGGCATCCTGCATTCTTGCAATCTTTTTCACATCATTAACCTGGAAAAAAGAACAACATGTTTCAAACCATTCCTAAA
>CAMPIQ010000124.1 GCA_946886475.1 uncultured Chitinophagales bacterium
CTGCAAGTTTTAATTTTCCGGAATAGATGAATGGGAATAATAAAAGCCGCAATGACCTAAGTCGCTCCTATAGGGGGACCTACTGCGCCAGCGATATCCTCACCTGCAATCCTGCCCTTGTAGTAGTAATTGGTGCAGTTGTGGCGATCTTGGGTATCACACGGTTTTGTTCGAAATAAAATTTGAGATTGACCCGCTGATTAACAACATAGTCAATTGATGGAGCTATCCTTATAACTTTTTGTCCTGATGTTCCGAAAGACTGATTCTGATCCAGCTTGCTGTTGGCAGTGGCATCGTCACGCAAACTGAAATCAAAACGGAAGGTTACATCATTATCCAGCTTCTTACCATTTTTACCTATACGCAGATTTTGAAGGAAGGGCATTCCCTTACGGCGCCAGTCCATTCCAATGGTAAATTCTGTTGAATGATTTTCTGCTAACTGGTAATCGATCAGACTTAAACTTAACTGGCGGCTTTTCCTGTATTCAAATCTTGCAGCTATCTGATTGGTAAACGAAGCATCAATTCCAATCAACGGACTAAATTGTTCACTGATGGTAATATTTGGTACCAGGAAGTAGGGAACATAATTGCCGGTAACAGGATCAATAAAATAAGGATATCCGATCCTGAATGGATCCTGGAACAATAAACTGGTTGTAAAACTATTCATGCTTAGCGTGCTGCTGTATCCATGACGTACAGTGAAATTGGTAAATATCTTTTCCATTCCCGGCAACCTCGACAACCCATTATAAGTAAGGTTCCAGTTAGGCTTTGGTATAAGTCTGGAAAAAGGATTGGCCCTGAGATCCGGATTCGAATTTTTAATGAGCTCAATGCTGTTAGGATCTTTTTTTGTGTAGGCCGCAAGAAATGCTGGTATCAAAACATCCTGGGCATATCTTCCATAACCTGCAGTGGAACCCTGCGCATATTTATTAAGATCTCCAAGTCTTTCAGATAGTATAGCCCTGTTGGCCTCAAACTGTCTGAATGTAGAAGACACCTGGTTAGGATCAAATTTTTCAAACAGTGTTTGGTATGAAATATAACTAATGCTAAAACTTCCACTGGCATATGGATTCAGTCTTGAAAGTCCGGAAAAGCCGGTGGTGTCCTTGTACAGTTCTGAATAATTCTTATCATAGGTTCTGTCGAGTGTAACATCAATATTCAGATCACGCATCGGTACAAGCTGCGCTGTTACACTGATCCTTTGATTATACCTCTGTTGTATCAAAGCATTAAATAATTCACTTCGCGATAACAAACCTCTTTGCCCCAGACGGTTGATATCTGACGTATCGGGTTGATAACCCATAATGTATTTCCATCCGGGATTGCCGCTTGATGGATTCATACCAAGGAACCTCGTACTATCCATATAACCAGGTAACAATGTCCCGAGGTCTTCATTATATTGAATACCGATCCTTTTCAGTGAGGTGGCCAGCTTAACAAAGAACTTTGGAACGGCGCCAACAAAGGGCAATTGGTTAGGATCTTTTTTCTTCTTTGTAGTATCCTGCGTTTGTTTTTGTACAGGCGCATCACTATAAACAGCACGAAGGAATTTCCACTTCTGGTACAACCGGTCAAAATCCAGATCACTTGTTATATTTCTTGTTTGTCCGTTCTCAAGTATATTTCCAAGATCACGGTCAAGTAATGAACCTGCAAACCAGTCGTATTTAGCTGTATAGCTTGCACGAATGGTTGTCCAGTCAAGGAATGGAAGCTTGGCAGTAGGAAGGTTGTAGGACAAGGTAGCTTCGTGGTGATAATGCGTATTGCGTCCGCCCTTCCAGAAATTTTTCCTTAAAGTATCCTTTTCAGCTTCTGTATCAATCCTTCCAAACGGTTCATCTATCCTGGCATTGTTCACGGCATTAAAATCAAAATTGAGTGAACGGGTCAGATCCCATCTAAGACTATAATATCTGTCGAAGTAAAAATATTTATTGTAGGTCTCAGGTATCTTAAATGGCGTACCCACATTACGCGAACGGAAAGATCCGAACTGCCTTAAAATATCCGCTCTTATGGATATCAATGAAGGCTTGTAATTGAAATTAAAATCACGGATCAGGGCTAGCCATGGTGAACTGGATCCTACAATATTCTTTAATGGCTCAATGAATTTCGGTTGTGGTGCATAGTTATAGGCAATGCCGCCTCTTGTTCTTTTTACATCTTCCAGTTCTATGATCGGACTGGTTCTTTGCTGGTGGATATAGGAATAATTAAAATCAAGATTGGCCGGATCCCAGGGTTGCGGATTCTTACCTACTGTTTTATTGATCTTGACGTTGGTGAAGTTGACTGTTTTGATGGTAGTTTCATCAATGGCGTCATGCCTGATAGAATCTTTAGATGCAGAAGGTGCCGCATTTATTTTATCCTTCAATAATATATCAAGGTCATAAGGATCGAACTGAGGAGTGCTGATTGTTTTGCTGATCCCCGCATACATGGGAAGTTGCAGTCCTGCACCCCTTGGCATCAGTTTGCCAAGGTCAAGATTGGTACTCAGGTCATATTGAAGATAATCTTCCTTACTTCTTTCATTTACTCTTTGTTCAAGTGTACCAAAACCTACACTCCTGTAACTTCCGCTGGCCGTAAATGTTCCCAGGTCAGCAAGGCGGAAATCCAGTCTGCCCAGTGCGGCCCATCCTCCTTTTTCATTCAATTTCGATAAGCGCAATTCATTGAACCATAATTCCGCATCTACAACAGGAGCATTGGCATTTTCCACACCCATGAAAATTGCACGCACTTCTCCAAGATTGGGATTACCATAAATTCCATAGATCTTTCCATCAGGATCTACCTGGCTGAAAAATGCACCACCACCCTGGCCTCCGCTATTCCTGTCAATTTTTAGCCTGATCAGTCTTTGCAGGTCAAAATCAAGATTATTCATTTCAGGCCAGATCACGAGCGAATCTCTGGCGCCATGTGGTGTGATCTTTAGCGGTATCCTGATCTCATAATAATTATTCACGAAATCATTACCGATACGGATCACTGCATTAAGATCACCATCATTGATATCCGTTCCAGGCCTGTTTGATGATTCTGCGTGTATGAACATTGACATCTGCCCATACATCCTCAGGTCATAATTCAGTGTTTTAAAAACGCCTCTTGATTCAGACTTGGGAAGATCCGTAACCTTCATGCTCAGGGCCTGCTCATTCAATAATAACTGCACGTTATTATTACTCAGTTGTGTCTGGCGTTCCACTCCCGGAGGCTGCACATATATAATAGGATCGCGCTGGTCATTTTCTTCAATGTTCACTGCAAGCACATCTACTTTTACCGGATCGTTGGCAGGTAATGGAGTGAGCACACCATTATTATTGGTTTCATAAGTAAACTTTCTCCACTGGTTTCTTACCAGTTCCAGTTTACCAAAACGCAATACAGCCGTATCCTCGAAATTGGTAAGGAACATCCTGATAAAACGGATAGATTTAAAATCCGGAATGTTGCCCACTTTCGCCTGGTAATTTTTTACAGGTATGCGGAACAGGTACCATTTTTCATTCCTGCGCGAACCATTGGCCAGTGTAACCAGCACATCTCTTTCATCTGTAATAAGAGGGTGTGAATTCACACTCATGTTAGGCCTGAGTTCAACCCTGTACTGAAAATATTCTTCCACCTCATTCATGGTGTTGTCCCTGTTCAGTTCTTCCTGGTCGGGATATAAGGTAAAGGCGTTGGAGAATTGATCACTCTCATTGGCAACCGGGGAATTGCCATGGGGATTTGAAAACCGCTTGTAACGTTCAAGGATGCCACTGGTGTCTGAAAAGGAACCATCCCTGTAACCCTTGAAATTATCATTGGCCGGATCAGCAAGCACCTGCTGGTATACGGTTGAACCGGTTCCAAAGATCAATTGCATCTGGTCGAGGTAAGGCTGGAATTTCCTTCTTTCAGCAGAGTCCATCAATCCATCATAACCTACATCCTGGAACTGCCTGTCGTTGGGATCATTACTGAATGCATTGGTAACCTGAATCGGATTACGTGGTACCTGGCCCCAGTTCGACTGGTCTACAGGAATATTTGGATTGCTTGGTGCAGGCAAACCGTTTTCATATAAACGCTTTCCATCTTTCAATACATCTTCTGAAATATTACCAAGGTTGAAATACAATTCACCACCGGGACTATTGGGTTTGAAAATAAACGGATCCTGCAACCAGAATTCAATGAATTCAATATTGCTGGTTTCAAAATCCGTCTGGTCAATATTGCGCATCAGTCCACCCCATGACCTGGTGGGTTGAAGTAATTGTCCATTACCTGTATTCAGATCATTTGTTCTGAAATTATAGGGACCTCTTTCCCTGGGATAATAAGCAAGGTCAAATGTGGTGAGGATAGCCTGTCCGATATCGAGTGACCTTCTTGGAAAAATTTCAGATTGAAATACCTGGCGTGTTTCGGGTTTGATCAGCTCTTCCAGGTGATTCCTTAAAGGATTATTCGGATTTCTTCTTTCCTGTAACTGTTGTTCAATATTATACCACGATAACCGTGCGCGGTTAAAGCCACTTTGCAGATTATCATGAAGACTGGCTTCGGGAAAAAGAATCGGTCCATTTCCTGTTGCACCACCGGGAGCATTTTGAGGAACTGATGCCAGCGTCCAGCTGGTCAGTGGAAAACGAAGGTCCACACTACTTCTTGCTCCTTCAAAATCATCAAGAAAAACGGCAGCCTGGTCGCCTTTGCCAATTTGTTTTGCATGGCCCGGATCAAGAACGGCGGCTTCACCATAAGCTGTAATGGACGACATGGCCTTCGTGGAATAGAAAGGCAGTTTATCCAGCCATTTGGTAATCCGCGGAACGTCGTTCCGGTAATCAAAATCAATTCCATACATGGTGTTGCGAATGGGATCTTCGCCATAACCCTGCTTGGTGAAAAATGGTCTTTCACCTAATCTTACCACCGTTGCTCCTAATGTAAGTTTGCGGCTGGCAATATAATCCATGCGGAAGGCCATGAAATTTCTTTGTTGCAGACCAAAGGTTGCATTGTTCTCAAATCCCACCTGCACGGGAATACCGGACTGAATGATGTGCGGATTGATCACTCTTAAAGTTCCAAGATCATAATTGATCTCGTAGTCTATATTTTCCTGCAATATTTGTCCGCCTGCCGTTACGGTAACAGATCCTCTGGGTATATTGAACCCTAACTGATAATCCTGGTTACTTGTTGATTTGGAACGGCCAACCAGTTTATACCGGTTCAGGTTGGCATAGTTCTGTGCAATGGCCTTGATGGTATCGTAAAGAGGATAATAAATGATCTCTTTTCTGTCGGTATCTTTTACTGCATATTCAAGGTCGCGGCCAAATGGTTCCAGTACAGGAAAGATCACCCGGCTTTGTGAAGAGATCACAGTAAAGTTTTCGATATAATCGAAATAACCATCAGGCTGGGGATCGTTCTGGTTATTCAGCCGGTCAAGGTTTACCAGAGTAAGTATAGGCGTTCCCTGTTGAACTGATGGATGCGTGACTTCCACCGGTAAATATCTTTTTTGTCCCTGGCTGGGTTCTTCGTAAATGATATCCAGTTTAAAATCTTCTCTTTCCAGCTGTCCGAATCCAACACTGTAAACGTTCTTCATCATCAGGTCCCAAATAGGAAGATTGGGCCTTTGAGAAGTGGCTTTTAATAATTTTAAAAAAAGTACCGGCGTGGTATTTCCTAAACTGTCAGGAGGAATATCCTGGGAAAATTCTCCCACCTGGTATACCCTTCCATTATAGGTGTACTGGTAAGCTACACCCAATACTTCGTCGGGTTGCAAAGGTTGATTTAATGACAAAAACCCGATCTGCGGGTTATAATAATAATCTCCAGGCTGAAGTTTACGTGCAAATGTTTTTTCAAAATCCTGTACCGGCAGCATACCGTTCAATCCTGTTAGTATGCTTTGCACCTGGGTTGAATTCCGGGCGTTGGGTATGGAGGTAACCGTCTGATATAAATTATTGGTTTCGTTCTTTGGAAGTGTATCCTGCCCAACTAACCAGTTATTATTAAAGGGATCGTCTTCCCCAAGATCCATAAAAGCAACGATGTCCCTGGTATCTGTTGTGGCACCCGTACGGTTGGTTACCCATACTTCCACTCTCTGTATCTGAATATTGGAACGCACAACAGGAAGGTCCTTCATAGCCGCATTATAATTTTCCCTGAAGTGCTGGGCCAAAAGAAAATGCCGGTTCTCCTCATATTCATCTGCCCTGATATTGAACATCTGCGATGCCGAGCCGCCTTGTAAACCCAGTGATTGCCTGGCTGAACGCTGATTGGCCAGTACCATGGTAAAATACATGCGTCCAAATTGTAACTGGGTCTTTACTCCAAATAATGACTGCGCACCGGGAATGAGGGTTCCTTTAGATGCAAAATTCACCGTTCCCATCTGGAACTGCTTGAGAATTTCATCGTACTTGCCCTGATAGTCAAATTTGATCTGGTTATCAAAATCAAAATTGGCCAGGGTATTATAATTAATGGGAAGATTGATCTTATCTCCGATCCGGGCATCTACCTGGAACTGGGCATTCATGTTAAAATCGAAGTTGCCCATTTTACGGGCTCTTTCAGGCAGGGTAGGATTTTTTATGTTCTGTCCCTGGTAACCTGCAGCAATATCTACGTTACCATTGGGCCTGATCTCCACTTTTCCATTTCCGGTGATCCGGTTCACCCAGTCTTTATTGAATCCGAATTTAGGTTTGTATCCCCTGCGGTTCAGGTTTGAGAGCAGGTTGGCCCGCTGGCGGAAGTAATCCACTTCATCCCTGCGGCCCCGGAGCCGTAAATATTCCTCCATGGTAAGGGTGGTAGGGATGCGGTAATATTTATCACCTACTTTTTCAATCACGTAATACTGGCGGGTCAGTGGATCGTATTCAATGTTTCGATCAACAAAAGCCGTATCCCTCAGATCAAAAGCATTACGGTTTGGATTGGTAAAATAGTCACCATACCGGTCGTATATGGGATACCTTGAAGTATCGGAAGAAGGCGTTGTATCCTGACTTTGATAAAATGGGGTAGCGTTCGCCTGTAAAGACAGGGCGGAAAGGACGCAAGCAGCCACCAGCGTTAGTAGTCTATTGAAAAAATTGGAAACCAAAGTCTATTTTCTCACAATTAGGTTTTCTTAAAAAAGGATATTAAAGGATCTGTAGCGCTTTTTTTATTAATAGTTCTACTCCGGCTGCGGGATCCTGCTCCAAAACTTTTTGAATAGCCTGATCTGCAGCCTGACGATTGATGCCAAGTGCAATCAGTGCATTTAACGCATCGGACTGCAAAGTATTGCCTTTAAGAGGGGAAATATTTAAACTGGATTCAGGGGGCTGTTTTGATAGTTTATCCCTTAGCTCCACAACTATCCTTTCGGCCGTTTTCTTACCTATTCCTTTTACACCTTCCAGCATTTTTACATTCCCCTGGATAATGGCGCGGCTAAGTTCATCCGGCTTCATATAGGACAGCATCACCCTGGCCGTATTGGCCCCTATGCCCGATATGGCTATCAGTTGCAGGAACATTTCCTTTTCTGCGCCATCCGAAAATCCAAACAGAATATGGGCGTCTTCCCTTACGATCAAATGTGTCAGTAGAATCCCCTCCTCCATAGCCTGGATCCTGGAATAGGTATTCAGACTAATCTGAACCTCATACCCCACTCCGTTCACATCCACCAGAACATAGGAAGGTGTCTTCTTTTCGAATTTTCCTTTGAGAAATGCGATCATGGTGGCGAAGATAAGGATGGGGAGCGGCAATCGTGAATCGTGAACCGGGAATGCATCATGCTCAATTTTTAAATCCATTTGTTCCAGTCATATTGGACAACATACTAAAACATCTAACCAGATATGACAATGCTGCTCTTTTCATCTGGGGTTATTTATGCTGCATCGTTCATCTGCCGGAAATAATTTTGCTACTTATAACATTCTGTAACAAACAGTCTAAAGACTTTATATATATCAGGCTGATGATGGTTTAAACTTAAAAACATAATCAAATTAACTAAACACCCGTCATTTAGAATTGATGATTATCTCATTTTTAAAGAGAAAGCTCCCTTGGGAATGATTACAGATTCCCCTATTCACTATTCCCGATTGCCGATTGTCGATTCACGTTTGCCGATTGCCGTTTGCCGATTCACGTCCTTATCTTTGCCTCCCAAATCTTCAAGAGATGCCCAACCAACGAATAACAGCAGCGATCACAGCCGTAGGAGGATATGTTCCGGAGACGAAGCTTACCAATGCTGACCTTGAAAAAATGGTGGATACAAATGATGAATGGATCAGGACAAGAACCGGCATCGAAGAAAGAAGGATACTCCGGGAACCTGGTAAAGCATCTTCCGATCTGGCAGTACCTGCAGTACTCCAGCTTTGTGAAAAACGGGGCATCAGTCCGGAAGAAATTGACTGCATCATCTGCGCCACCGTTACACCGGATATGGTTTTTCCGGCAACGGCTAATATCATTTCAGATAAAATAGGCGCCAAAAACTGCTGGGGTTTCGATCTCGGTGCAGCCTGCTCAGGATTTTTATACGCACTTACAACAGGTGCTTCATTAATTGAAAGCAGGCGCTATAAAAAAGTAGTGGTTGTGGGGGTAGATAAAATGAGTGCCATCATTGACTATTCCGACCGTGCTACCTGTATCATTTTTGGTGATGGCGCCGGCGCGGTTTTGCTGGAACCGAATAATGAAGGTTATGGTGTACTCGATAGTATTTTAAAAAGCGATGGAAGTGGAAGACAGTATCTGCACATGAAAGCAGGCGGCTCATTAAAGCCAGCAACAGCTGAAACGGTTGCCAGCAAGGAACATTTTGTTTTTCAGGATGGCCAGCCCGTTTTCAAATTTGCAGTAAAAGGTATGGCGGATGTAAGTGCCGAGCTGCTTGACCGGAATAAACTAACGGGAGATGATATTGCCTGGCTGGTTCCGCACCAGGCCAACAAAAGGATCATTGATGCTACAGCCGACCGCATGGGGCTTTCACATGATAAAGTAATGCTCAACATTCAGAAATATGGCAACACCACAGCAGCTACCATTCCGCTTTGCTTATGGGAATGGAAACACCAGCTCAACAAAGGCGACAATATTGTACTGGCAGCCTTCGGCGGCGGCTTTACCTGGGGAGCCACGTTGGTGAAGTGGGAGTATTAGGAGGAGTAGGGAGTCGGGAGTCAACAGGCAGGAGTTCAAAGTTCAAAGTCGGAACCGTGATCGAAATGGCACTTCCTTCCCGATTTACATATTTATGTAATAATAGATCCTAACCCAGGAATTTGAAGAACCTCTCCGGCAGTAGTTCACCGGCTTTGAACTTTGAACGCCCGACTCAATACTCAGGACTCCCGACCCCCAGCCCCCTCTCTTTCCTGCAACTCAATTCAGTTTTTCAAAATGCGCATCAAGCCTCTTATCCTTTTTAAAATATTCCATTACCAACACCTGTCCCTGTTTACCAGGCAGGATCCAGGAGCGGCTGGCTTCTGATTTGGTATGTATCTTATCAGTTGTGATCTTGCCTTCATTGAAGCTGATGGAATTGAAAGTGCTTCCCTTATAATCTTTTCCTCTTACATAATCCGCATAACAAACGGTGAACGATGAATTGTCCTTGTTGGTTTGGGTATATGAATAATCAAATTCACCGAAATAATATTTCACCATTTTCCCGATCAATGGAGTACTTACAAATTCATAACCACCCGGCAGTTCCACACTGTTTGAATTCTTGTCATAGAATTTGGCTTCTTTCATATTGAAGTCCTTGTCGAACTTTACGATCAGCATATCGGTTACCTTGATCTTCATGGTGCTGATATTGCTATTGCGCGAAAGCAGGTTGGCGGCAACACCTAAACCACTGACCACTTTTTTATACCCTTCACCAATGGCATAAATATTTCCATCAGAAGCCTGGATGATGTTGTGCAGGTACATGAAACCGAAATCATCGATCTTACCACTGGCACTTACGTTCATGAATTTGCTCATGTCGCTGGACCATGAACAATATTTTTCACTGGTGATATTTCCGTTTTCATCTATACCCCAGAAAGCAAAACCATTTGACTTATCCTTCATGATATTTCCATTAAGATCGAAGAACTCGCCATAGATATAAGCCTTGCCTCCATTCATTACCGAAAGGCTGGCGGGATAAAAACGGTGTTTGGAATCAGTTGGCTTCTCAAATTTCTTCTTTCCTGTTTCAAGGTCAAGCCCGATGATGTAGGAATCAGGCTTCTGATCGAAGGCGCCACCAAAGCGAAGCACTTCCACATAAACCACTCCATTAAATGAACCAAGATAATCACCTATGAATTTCTTTCCTCCTTCCGTAGGTGTATAGGTCCAGGATTTTCTTTTTTCGGTTGAGAAATAATCGATCTGAAAAGTATAGTCCCTGTCCTCACGGCTGGGCATATTCGAAATAAAGCCTTTTCCTTCTATTGGATACAATCCCTTAAAAGTCTGCTCATCGTCTCCTGAAAAAGCAAAATAGGTGGTAGCAAGATAGCGTTGCTCTTTTTTGGTCAGCTGTCTTGTATAGTTATAAGGTTTTTTCTTTCCATCTGCTCCATACACCTGGTAATCAAAAGTTTTTTCCTTTGAATTATAAAATAAAAAGATAAGGTCTGTTCCGTTAAAAGAAGATTCCAGGACCGTCACATCTTTTGAATCCTGGAACTTGATATCCTTCAGCACTTTCAAATTGTCATCACAAATGCGCAAAGTATATTCATTGGTTCGCTTATCGATCTTATCGCTTATGTAAAAGAAATAATATCCTTTCACATCTGTTCCCTCCCTGATAGCATCAGAAGTGCGTAAAGCAGCCTTTCTTACATTTTCAATGGAGAAACGCTGTGCATTAACT
>CAMPIQ010000125.1 GCA_946886475.1 uncultured Chitinophagales bacterium
GGTTGAAAGAGGGTGGCTAAGAGTAGCTAAGAGGTTAAAGGAGTGGAAGGAGGTTAAAGGAGAGTGGCTAAGAGGTTGAAGGAGCGTGGTTAAGAGGTTAATGGGTGGATAAAAAGTCTCAGCGTTTTTTGCATTTTGACTTAAAGGAAAATTGAAGAAGAAGCTTTTAAAATATTGGTGAAATTATCATGGACATTGTGAGTACACAACAACAAAATAGAATTCATCCGCATAAATTTACTTTATGGGTAGCGATAGCCAGCATCATTATGATGTTTGCAGGATTAACGAGCGCTTATATAGTAAAGAGCGGTCAGGCGGGATGGCAGGGTGTTGAAACGCCTGTTGTCTTCTGGTGGTCGACAGCGGTAATGATCATAAGCAGTATCACTATTCAGGCAGCTTTGCGTTCTTTTAAACAAAGAGAAATGAGGCGCTTTCGTATACTGTTTCTGGTAACACTTGTATTGGGAATATTATTTGTGTTCCTGCAATGGAAGGGTTTCAGTTTTATGTGGCAGCACGGGGTGAAGTTTGAAGGTGCGGGAGCAGGACAATTCCTGTACATCATATTTGGTTTGCATGCATTACATGTGTTGGGCGGAATAGTGGCATTAATAGTAATTTCTGCAAAACAATTTTTCAGCAGTACAAGAAATTACAATGCAACAGGTATAGAAGTGATGAGTACCTACTGGCATTTTGTAGATATACTGTGGTTGTATTTATTGATATTTTTTATCTGGATAGGCTAACAGCAAAAACGAAATTAATTTAGAATATGGCACATGCTACGGCAACAAAGACGAACTGGTGGAATGGAGGTAAAAGCCCATTTAACCTGGAGTATGGAAAATTGATGATGTGGTATTTTTTGATGAGTGATGCATTTACATTTGGTGCATTCCTGATCTCCTATGGTACCATCCGTTTTTCCCAGAATTTCTGGCCCGACCCTAACGTAGTATTCAATGCATTTCCGGGAGCCGGTCACGCCAACCTTCCATTGGCATTTGTAAGTGTGATGACCTTTATCCTCATCATCAGTTCTGTTACCATGGTGCTTGCGGTACATGCAGGCCATAAACAGGATAAAAAAGGAGTGGTTAAATGGCTGATCTGGACCATCATTGGCGGATTAGCGTTTCTGGGCTGCCAGGCATGGGAATGGCATCACCTTATCACTGCCGAACATGCGGTTCTGGTTGGGAATCAGATTGACATTGTTGGACAAACAACCACAGTGAATCCCTGGGGATCTTCTGTAAATGCGGCCATGGCAACAAATGCTTTACAAAATACTCCTCATGATGTATTGGTGAAACTGGCATCCATGTCGAACCATGAACTCAATCATGACCAGCTTGCCCTTATGTCCGACGATCAGTTACGTAATACCATCAATGTGGCTGAATTGCACGTGAGGGAAACCGGTCCGGTTGCTTTTGGAGGATTCTTTTATGGTATTACGGGTTTTCACGGCTTCCACGTATTTTCAGGTGTTATCATCAATATAGTTATGTTGATCATGACCCAGAATAATGTATTTGAGAAAAGAGGACATTACCTGATGATTGAAAAAGGTGGCCTGTACTGGCACTTTGTAGACCTGGTTTGGGTATTCGTGTTCTTATGTTTTTATCTAATTTAAAATTACTGAAGAATTATGCAGCATCAAGATACATCGTCGGAAGTGACCTTTCATCATCATATTGATGACAATACATTCAAAAAGAGAGTACGCAATACAACTATTCTGCTTTCAGTGATCACCGTCATTGAACTCGCAATAGGACTTGGTATTTATAATATTCACAAAGGCGAAAACCCAAGCGAACTGCTGATACTTATGTTCAAAGGCGTGGTATGCATACTTACGCTTGCCAAGGCTTACTACATCGTTTCTGTTTTTATGCACCTTGGCGATGAGATCAGGAACATGATCATGACCGTAGTGGTTCCGCTCATGCTATTCATCTGGTTTATTGCCGCATTTCTCTGGGACGGTAATTCATACCGTACAAACCGTAACAGGTATGATGGATATGAGCAATATAAGAATGAACAAATGCAGAAAAAACACCAGTCTGCAGATACAAGTATCCGCCCACTCGATTAATAGTTTGTTATAATGATATTCTTTCAACATCGCCTGCATAATTTTGCAGGCGATGTTGTTGCTGGCTATTGGCTATCAGCTATTGGCTACCGGCTTCGTCATCATAGATTATGAACAAAAGCGCTGTCATAGGAGTTTTTCTGGCAGTAGGCATATCCCTGATTGCTTACTTTATCATGAGGTTTGTTCCAACGGTAACCATGCCTCACAGGTTGTTTGTAGATTCTGTTGTAACAAAAGTGGAGGATGGAAAACAAATAACGGATACCATCTGGAAGAAAGTTCCTGATTTCAGTCTCACCAACCAGCTGGGCCAGCAGGTTTCGTGGAAAGACCTGGAAGGAAAAATAGTGGTTGCCGATTTTATTTTTACTACCTGTCCTTCTATTTGTCCTGCAATGACCACCAATATGAAAAAACTGCAGGATGCTATCAAGAGTTCTGATAAAGTAGGAAACAGGGAAGCCAATTTTATACATTTCCTTTCTTTTACCGTAGATCCGGAAAGAGATAGCGTGGAAGCATTAAAGAAATATGCTGACCGCTTTCAGATCAATCCCAGGAACTGGTGGTTGCTGACCGGAGATAAAAAAGAGATCTATGACCTGGCTTATTATGGAATGAGTCTGGGTATTTCAGAAACAGAGATCGATACCTCCTTTATTCATCCGCAGCAGTTTGTGTTGATAGATAAACAAAGAGTGATCAGGGCCAGAAGGGATAAGAACGGTAATGTAAATCTGTATAATGGTCTTGATTCAACCGACCTCAAACAACTTGCAGAGGATATCATTCTTTTATCTGTTGAAAAATCTCCTGATAAAAAATCACCACTTGCGGGTAAGCTTGAACTGATAGCCATCGTTTTTGGCATTGCAATCGTTGCCATTATTTTACTTGTCATTTATATGAAAAAGGAAGGAAAAAGGTCATGAAGCTTACACTTACAAAAAATGACAGGCGTGCAAGGATCATTATTTACAGTTTTTCAGCCGTCATTTTTTTAGCTGTAACCGCTTTGGAAAGGGTTACGCTTGATGTGGACCTGCCCTTCGATCCTCACCTGCTGGGACTTGTAAATGCGGTGATCAATAGTATAGTGGCCGTGTTGTTACTGGCCGGATTATTTGCAGCAAAAAACAGGAAGCTTGAATTGCACAGAAAGATCATGTTCCTCGCCATGGGATTATCGGTTCTTTTTCTTTTTACTTATATAGCGCATCAGTTGCTTGGCGGTTCAACACTTTATGGTGACCTGGATCATAGCGGCAAAGTAGATGAGATGGAAAAAGCTACCGCAGGCAGCATCCGTTATTTTTATTTCTTTTTATTGGGTACGCATATCATTCTCGCCGGCGTTTCCCTTCCGTTTATATTATTCACAGCCTACCGCGCCCTGATCAATGAAAACGAAAACCACAGGAAGATCGCAAAAAAAACCTGGCCCATGTGGTTTTATGTGGCCATAAGCGGTCCGCTGGTTTATCTGATGATCAGTCCTTATTACTAAGCCATTTTTCTATTGCCTTTTCAAGTTCATTTCCACGAAGATTAAAATCTACGATCTTTCCTTCAGGATCAATTAGGATAGTTGTTGGAATGCTCCGAATGCCAAGTGTGCTGGATATTTCATTATTGAATCCTTTCAGATCACTGATATGTATCCAGGGTAAATCATCTTTTTCAACCGCTTCTTTCCATTTTTCTTCATTAGTATCCAGAGAAACACCTATCACTTCAAGTCCCTTTTCTTTGTATTGTTCATAAAGCAATTTAAGTTTCGGATTTTCCTTTCTGCAGGGAATGCACCAGGAAGCCCAGAAATCAAGCAATACATATTTACCTTTTAAGGAAGACAGGGTGAAGGGAAACCCATCAATGTCGCTCTGGGTGAAATCAATATAATTGCCTTTCCGGAGTAATTCATCAGACATGAATGTTCTCATGATGTGATCCTTTGCAGGCAGGCTTATACTGTCGTCTATCATGTTCAATGCAGTTTCCGTCCATTCCTTTCCAAGTTCTGCCTTCACACGATGTATCACATCAATGGAAACAAATGAATGGCGGTAAGTTTCTATCATGTTATTTGACAATTGCTTCAGATTTTTATTTGCCGCTGCTGCAATAAATCGCCTGTTTATTTTTTGATGTTCCTTATCAAAAGCGGAAAGGACTTCTTCAGTTTTGCTTCCCTTCAATTCTTTTTGGGAGATGCAGGGCCTTCCGCTGGTTTCAAAATTCTCAGTAATTAGTTCCATCTCTCCGGGATCTGTATAGAAGATCAACAGGCAGTTGGTTTTATTAAAACGGATCGATGCCCTGGTAGCTTCTTTTACTGTAGCATTGAAAACAACTGAATTTCCCTGCACAAAAGCCGGGTAGGTTTTTTTATTGATGCTTAAGAAAACCGAATCACTGATGTCTTCAGAAAAATTTACAGTAAGCTTTAAATTACTCTCCTGGGAATGGGTAAGTATGCCTGGCGATAAAAGGAACAAAACAAGAAGGATCCGCATGTTAGTTTGTTTTTCAAAAGTTATCAAAAACTGTCAATTAAGTAAGGTTTGCATACATTAATTTATGAAACCCTGTTATCTTATCAACATATCAGCTTCACAGCCATATCCCAGGATCCCAGAAAACAGCCCTGAAATCCTGCACCTGGTCGTCAATTACCTTAACGCCTTCTTTTTCCAGCAGTTCCTGCATTTTTTCCGGAGGATCGAAATGGATCTTTCCGGTTAGCAATCCCTGTCTGTTTACCACACGGTGTGCCGGAACCTTTGGCCTGATCCGGTGTGAACCATTCATAGCCCATCCAACCATCCGGGCCGAAGACCTGGTACCCAGTGCGGCTGCAATGGCTCCAAAGGAAGTGACCCTGCCACGTGGTATTTGTCTTACAACTTCAAATACCAGTTCAAAAAATGTTTCATCCTTTTTGCCGGAGGGTTTTACTGACTTTAGTTTTTGAATTTTATTCTTTTTCGGGGGCATTGTTATCCTGCTTTGATTTTCTTTCTGCAAGCAACCGGGAACGGCGTGGTTCAGGTACTGCTTTATAATCGTATGGACAATTTTTACATCCATTTCCACAGCAATAACCACGATCAAGCAGATACTGGGCTGTAAATACTACAAGCCCGTCATTATTCATGTAGTAATCATCATCATTCAACTCCTGCTTCATCTTTTAAAATTTTTTGTAAAGCAGCATCCATTTCCTTTGAAGGCAAATGCTGCGGCAGGGCGAAGCAGAGATAATGTACACGTTTACTTCCAGCTATATCAAGCGCTTCATAATGGGTGATGATCTGTAATTCTTTTGGTATGCCAGGTTCAGCATAAACATCATCGAAATCCTTATATAGTTTGCACCCATACATATCGATCACTTTTTTTGTGAAGCGGTACAGATCCGGGCTGTCTGTTTTTAAATGGATCTTACCACCCGGAACCAGAATTTCGTAAAAGAGCCGTAGAAATTTGGGATGGGTCAGTCTTTTCTTTGATTTGGAGATCCGCAGCTGTGGATCAGGAAAAGTGATCCATATCTCCTCCACTTCTTCGTTTTCGAAAAAATCTGTGATGCGGTCGATCTGGATACGGAGAAAAGCAACATTATTCAAATGATGCTGTAATGCTTTTTTGGCACCAACCCATAAGCGGTTTCCCTTTTGATCGATACCGATAAAATTTTTATTGGGATAGATCTCTGCAAGTCCAAGTGCATATTCGCCTTTTCCGCAAGCCAGTTCAAGAACAACCGGGTTATTGTTTTTAAAAAACGTTTTCCACGTACCCGGCATGGATACTGGATACTGCAGCACGTTTGAAAAAGTTTCCAACTCCGCAAACCGGACTAGTTTTTTTTGACCCATATCTGGAAGCCAAGCTTTTTGGCCATTGGCTGTATACGAATTGTGATAAAAGATTGAAGTTATATTTCCTGTTACGGGTAAATAGGGATGCTAATGGCTAAAGCCTATAGCCAGTGGCTGATTAGTACATCAGCTCTTTTACCTTTTCCTTGTCTTCTTTTTCTTTATTCAGATCGAACATGGTACCAAATACATGGTCCCAGATAGTTGTACTTACACCAAAGCCTTTATGTTCATCTTTATAATGATGAAGGTGGTGATTTCTCCATAAAGGTTTCATCCATTTAAATGGAGGATTCCAGGCATGAATGGCATAATGCATGGAACCATACATGAGGTAGCCAAACATAAAACCAGGGAAGAATATAAATGCATTCTGACCCATCACCATAAACATCAACGCAAATATTACAGAAGCAATGATAAGGCTGGGAACAGGGGGCATGAATAACCTTTCTTTATCTCTTGGAAAATGATGGTGGTTTCCATGCATGACATAAATAAATTTTTGTGCTCTTTCACTTTCTGCCACCATATGAAATATCCAGCGGTGCATGATATATTCAAAAAGGGTCCAGAAAAGCATGCCCGACAGGAAGAGTAAGGCTGTATTTATCGCACCAAAGCCAAACCGGCTAATTGCATAATAAGGAAATCCTAATACCACAGGCAGGTAGATGCCCCAGATCACAAGAGGATGGGTTTTTGTAAGGAATTCAAGCGCAGGATTTTGGAAAAGCCTGGCCTGACCTTTATTATGAATTTTCTCAAACTTCATGCGTAAAAGGAATTTGAAAGCAAATTTAAGAATAAGATGCTAAGTAAAAGCTAAGAGTCAAAGGGGATCGAAGCTTGCTTCTGCTCTTTTTTGCCCTTAACCACCTAGCAACTCGTCTACCCTGACCATCACATATCCCTTTGATTTCAGCCATTGCAATAATTCAGGAAGTTTGTGATAAAATTTATCCGTCCTGTCGGGGTCGGTTCCGATATGCATTAAAAGAATAAACCCGTTCAGGCCACCGGCAGTTTTATTTTCATAATCGAGGATGGACTGATAGATCACACCGGAGCTTCTGTAATTTTTTTCCAGGGGTGTGGTGTAATCGGCATGGCTTAAGGTGCCGGAAGTGAAATTGATCAATTGAAACCCGGCATCGCTGCTCCATTTTGAGATGGAATCGTTGTACCACTCGTAAGGCGGAATGAAATAATTGATTTCCGGTTTTTTTATTCCATCATTTTCCTGGCGGTCTTTGACCTGCTCCACCAGTTTTTTTAAAGGCAGGAGATCATCAAGGAATTCTTTTTTGGTGACCAGCAATTTATTCCGGTCTGTCCAGTCGCAATATAATATATGCGCATTGCCATGATTGCCTAAATAATGGCCATCACTGATCAAAGCATTGATCAATCCCTGGGTGGATTGGCGGTTATAAAAATCACCGGTAAAGAAGAATGAAGCTTTTACATGGTGTTCAGCCAGGGTTTTTGAAATAGGCCAGCCCCCATCAGCAAAATCATGTCCTGTAAAAATAAGGGCCATCCTTTTAGATGATTTGTCGCCCCGGACAATGCCTCCATGCTGGAAAGAGAATTTATTATTGAATGACCGTTGATTGTTATCGTGATAAGCTGAAGATGCGGAAGGATTATCTTTTGCTGCCAGCAGATAGATCAAAGAGGCTGTGCCATCCATGGTGGGCTCATTGGTACTGTAGTCGCCATAGTCGTCATGGTAAACAGCAAGATCGCTTTGAAAAGGCGCATATTCATCATCGTTATACAGTTTAATTCCGATCAGATTTTTGTAAATGCTGGTGTATACAGGACCGTCAACCAATCCTCCGTCAATAGGGTAATTGCCTAAATGTGTAAAAGCAGAATGCGGATCAACAGGCGTATCGCCATGCGATGGTAAGCCATACACCATGCTGGTGCCCCATGGATTGCAACCAAAGAGCCAGTCGAAACTGGCCTGTTCCAGCTCCTCAAATTGTTTATCAGCTGTTAGCTGTTTATACCAATAGCATTGTATGGCAAATGAGGTAGTGAGATTATTGCTGCACCAGATGAAAGGAACACCGCGGTAAAATGCATTGTGCTTTGCTTTGTTCCATACTCTTTCAATGCCTTCTTTATAAAACCCAATAATGGTGTCTCTTCTTTTATCTTTTAATTGTTTGGCCAGTTCATAATGACCGAGGTTTATGAAAGGATACCACTGGTAGTGTCTGGCG
Source organism: uncultured Chitinophagales bacterium (assembly GCA_946886475.1). Next base: position 8,244 of record CAMPIQ010000125.1, read on the forward strand.
GTATCATCACCCATCCAGGGCGTGATGGGTTCGTCCTGAGCAAGTAAATAGGCGCCATTTAAAACGTCATCCTGATATTGAGAATGAAGTGGAAATGGATCTACTTTTTTATTGGGATATGATTTTTCCATTTCGGTAAAGCTATTTGCCATTTGAGCTATGGCAAGTTCCAAATCATCCACCCAGTTTTCTTCCGCATAGATGTAAGGAGCTTTTACAGAAGCCGTCTGGGTGACACCGGGTTTTTTTATTGAATATTGAAAAGCGGAAGCAGATTTTGACTGAAGCCGCAAAGCATAAACATGATCCTTATTGATAAAAATTTCTGATCCCAATGCAAATGCACTTGCAAATTTTGCTGCCGTTGAAGATGTACCGGTGGTATTGTTTAAAAACTTTCCCCGTTGTTGCGGCTCACCATTTATGAAATAAACAGGACGTTGAGATCCCCGTCCGTAAAATGTATCCATGCCGGGAATGCGCATGCCCATATGATCGCGGTCGTCGGCTATCTGGTTGAACATCCAGTCTTCTTTCGGATGCATTTTCAACAGCCAGTCTAATCCCCATCTGGCTTCATCCAGTATATCAGCCATTCCATTTTTCCCATCCAGTCCGTTGGCCAGCTTTTCATCTGTGAACGCATTTGGAAAATCACGGTACGCAGCCAGCAAATGATAGGTGGCATTGGCGGAAGTGGTGGAATATTGCAGGTAATCGCTTGCATCATGCCATCCTCCCACTACATCAATATAAGTACTATCGGGAATGCCGGCTTCTTCTCCGTACAAAACATATCCATCATCGGTATGGCAACTGTCTTTTAAAAATGGGTTGAAGCCAGTTCTTTGCTGCCGCATATACCGTAAACAAAAATCAGCTGTGCCTTTGTACACATCATTTCCTATTTCAAATACAGGCGACTTAGTACCGCCTGACTGCAAATAATACCTGCCTGGTTTATTGAAGTTCGAAAAGTTCAGCCTGTATGTTTGAGTAAATGGACCATAACTTCCAAACGCTTTTCCTGTTGAACCATTGAAGGCGATCTTTTTTGTTTCCGCATTGATCAATTGAAATGTTTTGATCTCCATGTATTCTTTTGAACACCACACGGCTACTTTGCTGCCTTTTGTTTGATATCCTAAAAGGTTGATCCGTATCCATGAAGTTTCACCGGTATCCTTTTTAGAAAAAGAAAATGAAATGATGAGGGTACAAGCTGATGCCAGTAAAAACAATTTTCTCATAGGTTGAATTTACGGACTAAGAGGTTAAGGAGGAGAAAGAGGTGGCTAAGAGGTTTAAGGAGGGAAAAGATGTTAAAGGAGGGAAAAGAGGTTAAAGGAGGAGAAAGAGGTTAAAGGAGGGGCTAAGCGGTTGAAAGAGGTAAAAGGAGGTAAGGAAAATTTATCGGTGTAAGTAAAACCTAACTGGTATTTCGTATGCGGCTTGGGGTCTGACCTGGAAAAACTGTATAATTAAAAAAATGACAATAGTGGTTGATGCAAAACATAGTTCTTGTTTTGGTTGTCTTGAGGTGTTGAAGTTCGATTGACCTTTCCTCCTTTAACCTCCTTTAACCTCTTTTTCCCTTTTTTACCCTCTTAGCCACCTCTTTTCCCTCATTTAACCTCTTAACCTATTTTTGCCACCTAAACTTTCAACATGAAGCTAGTTTCTTATCTCAATGACGGTCATGATCAGCTCGCGGTATTGGTTGATGGATTTTTATACAACATGGAACATCTGCATCCCGACCTTCCCAATACCATGAGCATGTTCCTGAATTATTGGGAGGAATCATTTTCACAGGCCCTGGGCGGAGTGGTTATGATAGAGGAAGGAAATATTTCACAGAATAAGGCCATACCTGTGGACAGTGTTCAGCTGCTGTCACCCGTTCCTTTTCCAACTTCCTGCCGGGATGGTTATGCCTTCCGTCAGCATGTTGCCGCAGCAAGAAGGAACCGCAAGGTGGATATGATAGCGGAATTTGACCAGTATCCCATCTTTTATTTTACCAATCATCACGGCGTACAAGGACCGGGACCGGTACTTTGCATGCCCGACCATTTTGAAAAACTTGATTTTGAACTGGAAGCATCTATTGTTATTTGTAAACATGGAAGAAATATAAAAGCGGAAGAAGCAGACGAATACATTGGTGGGCTCATGATCATGAATGACCTCAGTGCCAGAAGACTTCAAATGGAAGAGATGATGCTGAACCTGGGTCCTGCAAAAGGAAAGGATTTTGCAACTATAGTTGGTCCATGGCTGGTGACCACTGATGAACTGGAAGCATTTGAGATAGCTCCAAAAGAAGGTCATGTTGGGAAGAACTGGAATCTGAAAATGGTATGCAGGGTAAATGGCATTCAGGTGAGCGAAGGCAATCTCGGCGACATGGACTGGACCTTTGCTGAAATAATTGAAAGAGCCTCTTATGGTGTTGATCTTTATCCCGGTGATATCATCGGTAGCGGAACGGTTGGAACCGGATGCTTTCTGGAATTGAATGGCACAGGCAAACTGAATGATCCGGCCTACCAGGAGCAGTGGTTACAAAAAGGCGATGTGGTGGAAATGGAAATAGATGAATTGGGAGTTTTGGAAAATACCATCGAGGAAGAAGAAACGGACTGGAGTATCCTTCAAAGAAAGAAAAGTACTCTTTGACCTTGTCATT
>CAMPIQ010000126.1 GCA_946886475.1 uncultured Chitinophagales bacterium
TAATAAACATATCGAAACAATATTTTGATTTGATTAAAGAAGTGATCCTGCTCTATTTGCATCGCATATAGAATTCATATCGCAGGCTTTAGTGTGCCGCAAAAAAAAGCTACCGAAGTAGCTTTGTTATGTTAGCGATGTCTCTCTCAATTACTCTGCAACACCAATTTGTTTCATCATGGCGTGATTATCCCAGTGCAAATATTCTTCGGTCATTTTGCCGTCTTTCCAATGTGCAATGGTTGACATGGTCAATTTGAATTTTTTACCAGTAGGCTGAATCACTTTTCCATTTCCCATATCCATGGGTTTAGAGAATGTTCCTTCCATTTCCCCTATCACGGCTGTCCAGTCACCACTGCCGAAACTTACCGGATGTTTGGTGATTTTTGTATCAGGCGCAAAGGCAAACAAAGGTGTCAGCATATTGATATGCTCCGGGTGCAGACCTGTCGTGACAGTACCATCCGGATAATAAACTTTAATGTCGTCAGCGTGACTGATGGCAAAGCTGTCCCACTGCTGATTGTTGTAGTACTGAAAGTCCAGACTGTCAAAGCGCCTCAGTCTTTCCTGGGTTAACTGGTCGTTACCTGCTGTTGTGTTTTCTGATTCCTGCATATCGTTATTTGCAGTTGACTGGGGGTTGTCGTTGCATGCTGTCAGTATAATGCTTAATAGCAAAGCTGAAGTAATAAAGCCCGGGGTTTTCTGTTTCATTTTAGATTGTTTTATAGTGAAGAAATTAACTCTTTATTGAGTCAGCCTATTGAGTGGACTGCTAACGAACATAAACTAAGCGAACTCACTGCCTAACAGATACACTTTTTGCGCGCTTTCAATTCCTTTTAAGGCCACCAGTACCGGTTCCATAGTTGGGGGATGGGATAAAAGTTCATAGATCTCAGATGAAACCACAAGACTATTGTTCAATGATTTGGTGGCATTCTGAAGCCTTGAGGCCACATTTACCGGGTAGCCCATAACAATCATTCTTTCCTCTTCTCCAACACGTATCACACCGCTCACTACCCTGCCAACATGAATACCAATACCCACCTGGATGTTTTCGCTGAAATGTATATTGAAGTAGCTTTTATTAATGCTTACCAGATCATCCAGAATGGACAATGCAGCCTGCACTGCAGACTGAACACTTTTTGCCCGGTTTACATCGCAACCAAAAACAGCATATAACCCATCGCCTGCGGTTTCAATGATCCTGCCGTTATGCGCTTCAATAATATTTTGAAAAATTAAAAAGAGTTTCCGTATGATATGTATCGTGTCAAAAGGGAGCAGCTTTTCTATAAGAGGTGTGAAGTCCCGTATGTCGAGAAAAAATAAAACCAGTTCTTTTTCCTCCCCGATCTGCTCGGAAGATGCTCCGGTGGAATTGCCAATGTAAATGCCAATGTCTGTTTCATCCTGAATGATCCTTGTAAGCCTGATGGGACCACCGGTAATACGCGTTTGGCAGCCCAGGCGAACATGGCGCGGAAAATGCATTTGGTGGTTCAACCGCTCTTCCTTTTCAGTTGGAGGGGTTAGCCATTCTGAACCTTCAATAATTAATACCCGGCAGGTAGAACACCTGGCATTACCTCCACAAACATGAAACAAAGGCACTCCGGCAGCCAGGGCTGCCTCCAAAATGGTTTGATCCGGGGAAGCGTAAACACATCCTTCCTTGGGAAATTCGATTAAGTGTTTTGTCTCGGGTAACATGCTACAGTTGTTTTAAAGGTTGTATTCTGCAGAGTTCAGCTGCCTGTCCCCTGGTCTTTATTGGTATCAATAGATACATTCAATACAGTTGGCTGTTCGTACAGTCCTCGTCTTTTCAGTGTTCACTTTGCTATCATATTCTCCGCCATAACGTTTAAAGGTGGTACGCATCAGGTGCTTTACCTTAAACTGGATTGCGCTGGTGCCATCTTACAGGTATTGCCCCTAACTGATGAATGTATGGGCGATACTTTATCTTATGCAAAAACATTACCAGAGCAAAGGGTAGGAACTGCCGGGATAGAATAAAAACTAGCTGAAAGGGTAGTTACTGTAATGTAATACTTTATTCAAACACCAGCATTGATGGTGAAGTTGCGTGTCAACTATGGCGACTGTTTGTCTTTTTATTCTTAATATTCTTTAGGGTATTTCAAACCTTATCAACCATCCAACCTGTTATACTTTTTCCTATTGCAATCATGACATAATAGTTGAATGTAATTCGTTGAATTTGATCCTCCTTTTGAAAACGGGATAATATGATCAAATTCGAGAACACTGTGACAATCTGTGAAGCGCTCATTATATTTCTGATAAACTTCCAGCCTGACGGACTTGAATGTATGTGTTGATCTTTCATCAATTTTTGAATAACTTACAATAGCGACTTATCACAGAGCCCCTAAGTTTCCTAATGAAGCAGTTTATATTTTGAATCTGAACCTGGAAAATAATTACAGTTAAAAATTAGACCTGTTCATTTTAAAAGTTAAACGCAGGGATGCTATACCGGGAAAAAACAAAGGAGAAGAAAAAAAAATCGATGATCAATAAAAAGGATCAATGGATGCTTCTTTTGTTTTCATTAATCCTGCTTATAACTCCATCCAGCCTGCATGCTCAAACAACCCGGAGAGTCCTTTTTTTGGGAAACAGCTATACCGGTGTAAATAATTTACCTCAAATTGTATACGACATAGCCTTGTCAGTGGGTGACACCCTGGTTTTTGACAGCTATACTCCCGGTGGTTACCAATTAATGGAACATTATACAGATAATATGAGCCTGAATAAAATTATGGCAGGTGAATGGGAATATGTAGTGCTGCAGGGTCAGAGCCAGGAACCCATTACGCATAACAGTCAATTCGTGGATGGCGGGTTTCAATTGAATAATTTTATTACGCAATTCAACCACTGTTCGGTAACCATGTTATACATGACATGGGGATATAAAAATGGAGATGCGTTCAACTGCTCCTCCTTTCCGGTGATGTGTACCTATGTGGGAATGGATAGTACCATCAGGAATAACTACCTGCATCTGGCGTCGGTTATCAATGCGGAAGTATCTCCCGTCTCTGTTGTTTGGAAATGGCTGCGGCAAAATCATCCGGGAATTGAATTGTACCAGGCCGATGGAAGTCACCCCACAGCAGCAGGATCGTTCGCGGCTGCCTGTTGCTTTTATGCCATGCTGTTTAAAAAAGATCCTTCACTGATCCCATTTAATTATGGACTAAGTACAAACAATGCTTCGATCATAAAAGATGCTGTGAGAAATATAGTTTTCGACAATTTGGATCTGTGGGATTATAAGCAACCACCCTTATCTGATTTTCAATACCACATAGGTGCCGGCAGCAATGAAGTATTTTTTAATCCGCTGACCCAGGGTACTGCAGAAACAGTTCTTTGGGACTTTGGCGATTTCACAACATCATCCCTGCCTAACCCTGTACATTCCTATTTATCCAATGGCAGTTATACAGTTAAATTCACTTCAACCAATTGTGATCTGGAAGGATTGCATACCAGCATGAAGGATACTGTAATTCAATTTTGCAATCATACACCAACAGTCTATACATCTCATCCCTGGTTATGCAGGAAAGATACCCTATGGACCCAGCCTGGGGATTCTTATCGATGGTTTTCATATGGAATGCCGGTTGCTGAAAACAATCAATACCTGGCTGATTATATCCAATATGATAATAGTAGTTTTTCTGTTCTTACCACCATCAATGGCTGTGCAGAATTGTCCCGGGTATTTGCCGGAACTCCTGAATGGTCAGGTTATTTTTTTGACATATTGCCCGGAGCTGATCCCTGTACCGGTGATACGGTTTCATTTGCTGTATTGCATACCGGCGGTTCCTTATCCGGTTCGGAAAATATACTATGGTACAGGAATGGCACTTTATTGACGCAAATGACCAACGAGGATACATTGTTTATAAGCGCACCAGGTACATATGAATGCAGAGTGACCAATCCCGCTTCCCACTGTCCTTCAGATACCACTTCTTTCCTTATTGATTATGATTGTGTAATTGTTGGAATTACGGAAACAGGTCAGGATCCATATTGGAATATTTTCCCAAATCCCGCTTCAGAAATCATTACTATTAAGTTGGCTAACAATATTGCACGGGAACAGGTAGAAATTTACAGTGCGACCGGATTATTAATAAAAGTTTTAAATGTATCAGGAACAACCAGCATTGATATTTCGGATTTTCCAGGAGGACTTTACTTTGTCAGGTTTAAAAACAAAAAACTACCTGCATTGAAATTTATTAAACACCAGTAAATATTCATAGCAGCAACTTTGAAACCGTTGTGTACATAATTGTTCACCACATTATTCCGTAAGTTCCTGATGCTCCTCAATCCATTCTTCTAAAGTAGAAGTTAAATAAGTTCTTAATGTTATGAAGTCATTCTTTTCATTCTGAAATCCAAAAATCCAATAACAGGCAAAGCAAAGTACGTAAGATCTGGATAGATGGAAGCATACCACGACAAGTCGATGCCGCCAGGATGAGAATAAAATAAGAGCCAATGAATAATAATATTCATATCGCCACCTCAATTCTTCGCATCCAGATAATCCTGGTCATTGAACTTATAAATGAACTGGTAGTGGATGAATGTTTCGGTTTCTTCCATGATGGTTGATTCGTAGCTATGGTAATTATATAGATTCCTGGTAGAAGAAAAAATATAGTGCTTCAGTGCCGGTGATGCAGGTGTATTTTTATAATGGGTAATTCTATAGCTGCCATCAAAAACAACTATAACTGAATCGGCTGTGGCAAAATAGTCGGAAACATCACCGCTGCCGATCAACTGCTTACCTGATTTAAACAGGCCTGAAATGGTTTTTAATCCTCCCGGCGACAATTGGATGATCCTGTCCTGGTAAACATCGCCGCCGTTATACGGACGGATCTCAATATTGTGTGTTGAATTATTCCGGATATAAACATCAGCCCTGGTACTTCCTTCATCTTCCTTTGGCTTTTTACAGGACACCATTATGGTGATCATCAATAATATCAATGCAGCAGCTTTTTTAATAAACATAGGTTGTTCTTTAGATTAAAATTTTGCGTAAACGGATGAAAGATATAATAAAGTACTAAGATAATGAATGGATCCTCATTCTCCTGCACAGCTAAACCAGGTTGGTGAAGGGAAGATAAATTAGTGTGGTTCCGGCTTTCATTTTAATTACCATCATTCCTTTATTCCGCGCAGGCCAGCCTATTGCCTGCCTGGTACCTTTCTTTACCAAACCAGATCAACTTATTTACTTCACCAGGCCAGGTAAACAAATCATGTGTAAGTGAAATTCAAAGTAGATTTGTCGGGTGCCTGAATCCATGAATGATGAATTAGAACTGTTTAGGAAGATAGCAGGAGGTGATGAATTGGCCTTTGAACAGGTTTTTCACCGCTATACCCCAAAGTTGCTTTCTTTCATAAAAAAGATCACCAGGAACGATTCTTTATCTGCAGAATTGATCCAGGAAACTTTTATGCGTTTATGGATGAAAAGGGAGCAGCTAAAGGACATAGAAAATCCTTCAGCATGGATTTACCGTATTGCATCTAATCTTTCTCTTAATTATTTGCAGAAGCAGTCGAATAGAAAACAACTATTATATAAAATGGCACCGGTGGAAAATGCTGCCAGTCCGGAGGACCTGATAGACGTAAAAGAATTGAACCAGATCATCAAAGAAGCAATTGACCATTTGCCGGAGCGCCGGCAGGAAGTGTACCGGCTTAGCCGTGAAGCAGGTCTTTCCCACCAGCAAATTGCAGATAAGCTGAATATTTCTGTCAATACCGTAAAGAACCAGATCGTTACTTCCTTAAAATTCATTCAGCAGTCAATAAACAAACAAAAAGGGCGGACCATTTGCCTGCTTTTCATTTTTTTCATTTTTGAAATATTTTTTTAAAAGGCATAGTCCTTCCTTCCGTTTCAATTGACATACATATGGAGCAGGACCTTCTGCTGCACATTCAACCTGTAAATCAATTCATGACAACAGAACAAAAGCAATTATTGGAGTTTTTACTGCTCCAGTATATGGATGGAAAATCATCACCCGATGAAGAGCGACAGTTATTTTCAATGTTGAGGAGCAGTACCCTTGACAGGGCAGGGGTGGAAGAATTAATTGAGGAGCTGATGAGTGCTGAACCGGAATTTGTACCATACAGGGCAGAGGAGTGGCAAAAAGTATTGAAAAGCTGCATGGAAACCCCGGTGGAGCCTGAGAAAACAAATGTTGTTACAAAGCTTTTTATAAACCGGTGGGTAGCTGCAGCAGTGATCATTTCAGTGGTACTGGGTGGGATCTGGCTGTTGAAAACACCTGGTGAAACGGCTGAACCTGTCAGTAAAATAGCGCCGGTTCATGATGTAAGTTCACCGGTAACCTCGGCTGCAGTGATCACATTGTCAAATGGTAAAAAAGTTTTTCTGGACAGTACACCCGAAGGCCTGGTAATGATTGATGATGGTGTTAAACTGGTAAAATTGCCGGATGGTGAATGGGTCTATGAATTTGAAAATATGCCTGCAACACCAGGACCGGTTTCCTACAATACCATAACCAATCCTAAAGGTAGCCCTGTTGTAAACTTAAGCCTGTCAGATGGTACAAAGGTTTGGCTGAACACCGGAAGTTCCATGACCTATCCAACCTCTTTTGCTGCTGCAAATGAAAGAATGGTGGAAGTGAAAGGTGAGGCTTACTTTGAAGTTAGCCATAATGAATTAAAGCCTTTTATTGTAAATGGACCTGGCATGCAGGTGCAGGTTTTAGGAACCCATTTTAATATTAATAATTACGAGGATGAGCCCAACAGTGTGATAACACTTTTAGAAGGGTCGGTAAAAGTTACAAAGGATGATAAAGCTGTTCTATTAAAACCGGGTCAGCAGGCAAGTGTAATCAACAGCATTCCAAACGGATCGAAGAATTCAGACATCACTGTGATCAACGATGCAGATCTGAAATCAGTTATTGCCTGGAAGAATGGCCTTTTTGATTTTAATAATGCACACATAGCAGGCATTGCGCGGCAATTGGCGCGCTGGTACAATGTGGATGTTGTGTTTCCGGGGAAGGTTCCCGAACGGCACTATACCGGTGCCATCCGAAAATCCGTAAATCTTTCCGAAGTGATCCGTATGATAGAACTGGCAGGCGGTGTGAAGTTGACCATCAACAATAAAACAATGATAGTGGAAGGAGAATAGAAAGCATTTTAAAACTGAAAAAACCGCCCCGGATTGCAGCCGGAGCGGCGAAGATTCAGGTTCAACATAAAGAAAAAACAAGGCTGCTTTACGTAAACCCAAACAACTACAAATCTATGCTTAATGTTCAAAAAAAGGAACAGGGGCCAAGGTGTTCCCTGTTAGAGAAACCGCTAAAGATTATGAAACTAATGTCACTTTTTCTATTTGTAGCCGCTCTGCAGGTGCAGGCAAAAACTTATTCTCAGGTTACACTGGATCTGAAAAATGTGCCGATAGAAAAAGTATTCCGTGAGATCAAACGGCAAACGGATTTTCTTTTCCTCTATAATAATGAAGAAATAAAAAAGCTGGGCAACGTCACCATACGGGTGCATAATGCCTCCATTGAAGAAGTACTTTCAAAAAGTTTGCAGTCAACCGGATTTTCTTATAAAATATTGGATAAAACAATCGTATTAAACCCATCTTCTGAAGTGCTGTCAGGTACAGAAGTTATAAAGGTCATTATTGACGTGAACGGCAAGGTTACCGATGCTTCAGGCCTCCCTCTGCATGGGGCTTCCATTAAAGTAAAAGGTACTTCTACCGGTACCACCACCAATGAAATGGGGGAATTTCTATTAAAAGGCGTATCTGAAAACGCTACGCTTGAAATATCCTTTGTTGGTTATAAAACTGTTACAGTACCTGTGAACAACAATACGTTTCTTTCCATAAAACTGAATGTTGAGGAAAACAGGCTTGATGAAACCGTGTTCATTGCATATGGTAAAACTTCAAAAAGACTGAATACAGGATCTGTTGCTACCGTGAACAGTACTACAATTTCCAATCAACCGGTTTCCAATCCTGTTGCTGCGCTACAGGGCAGGGTATCCGGATTAATGATCTCTTCATCAAGCGGCTTACCTGGAGCGGACCTGCAGGTGAGAGTGAGAGGTGAGAATTCAATGAAACAGGGGAATGATCCCCTCTATATCATTGATGGCGTTCCGTTCTTTTCTGCGGCACTGAACCTGTTCCAGGGAGCCAATGGATCACAAAGTCCGCTCAATAGTTTAAACTCTGCTGATATCGAGAGAATAGATATTCTGAAGGATGCCGATGCCACAGCAATTTATGGATCAAGAGGGGCCAACGGTGTTATCCTCATTACTACCAAAAAAGGAAAAGCAGGTGAGAGCCAGGTGAACCTGAATGTGTATAGTGGTATCAGCAAAACTTCCAGAATGATGGAGATGCTGAACACCCAGCAATATCTTGCACTAAGGAAGGATGCCTTTGCGCAGGATGGCGTTACGCCCACCGCTACCAATGCACCGGATCTTTTGGTATGGGATCAGAATGCTTATACCGACTGGCAGAAATTACTTATTGGAAACACAGCCAATGTATCTGAAGCACAGGTTTCTTTTTCAGGTGGAACAGCACTTACAAGGTTTTTATTAAGTGGTACCTACCGTCATGAAACTACCGTTCTGCCTGGAGATTTTTCTTTTAATAAAGGCGGCATATTATTAAGCGCAGACCATATTTCATCTAATGGCAAACTGGGTGTGTCGGCTTCCGTTAATTATAACGCGGATAAGAACCAGATCTTTCCAACTGATGTAACACAATACTTTGCACTGCCCCCGAATTATGCTCCGTATAATCCGGATGGAAGTTTCAATTGGTATGGAAATGTTCAGAACCCTCTGGCTTATTTAAAGAGAACTTACGAAACCAGGACCAATAATCTGATTGGCAACAGCGTATTGCGTTACAACCCCATTTCAAAACTCACCTTAAGGGCTAACCTTGGCATTACACAAACCAACATGGACCAGCTGCAGACGCTTCCATTTGCCGGCTTCAACCCCGTATCTGCACCTGCCAGTCAAAGCCAGTTCGGTGATGTATCTGTACGGTCTTATATAGTGGAACCACAGGCGGAATATTCCAGCAGGCTCGGGTCAGGATTGATAAATATTCTGGCTGGTGCCAGCTGGCAGGAAAATATAACAGAAGGCAATTATTTATTTGCCACCGGTTTTTCCAGCGATGCCTTGCTTGAAGATATCCGTTCAGCTACATCTGTCTCAGTGCGTAACAATGATTACAGGCAATACAATTACCAGTCAGTATTTGGAAGGGTAAATTATAATTTGTCACAGACCTATCTTTTCAACCTCACTTTCCGCCGTGATGGTTCCAGCCGTTTTGGTCCCGGTAAAAGATTTGGAAACTTTGGTGCTGTGGGTGCCGGCTGGATATTTACCAATGAAGAATTTGCCAAAGGTCTTTCTTTTTTAAGCTATGGTAAATTAAGAGGAAGCTATGGTACAACCGGTAATGACCAGATAGGCGATTACCAGTACCTGGATACCTGGGGTTCATCAAGCTTTCCTTATGGCGGACTAACCGGCCTCACGCCAAGCCGGGTGTTCAATGCCGATTACAGTTGGGAAGTAAATAAGAAAATGGAAGCTGCTATAGAGTTGGGTTTTGTGAAAAACAGGATATTGTTCACAACCAATTATTATAATAACAGGTCGTCCAACCAGTTGATAGGAAGAACGCTTTCTTCACAATCGGGCTTTTCATCATACATAGCCAATTTGCCTGCAAAAGTTGAAAACTCCGGTTGGGAATTTGATCTGAATACGATCAATATTCAGGGAAAGAACCTCACCTGGGAAACATCATTCAACCTAACCATCCCAAGCAATAAATTGCTGGAGTATCCCGGCCTGGAAGCATCTGCTGATGCCTCAAGTTATGAAGTAGGGCAATCCATCAGGATGATCAAGGGCTACCAGTTTACAGGAGTAAACCCGGCAACAGGTATTCCGGAATTTTTAGACGTGGATAAGGATGGTGTTATTTCAAGTCCTGCAGATTACGTGGTTTTGGGTGAGACAATGCCAGCCTTTTATGGTGGACTTTCCAACAGTCTTAATTATAAAGGAGTGAGCCTGGATATATTCTTCCAGTTTGTAAAACAGGAATCCATCACACTTGACTGGGGTCCAACTGTTGGCACATATGGTTCAATGAGCAATAAGGATATTTCAGCGCTTGACAGATGGCAGAATCCCGGTGATGTTACCACTATTCCAAGAGCAACAGCCACTACGGCCAATGCAGCTAATTTGGCTTTCAGGAACTTCTACCGCTCATCAAGTGCGGCATGGGGCGATGCGTCGTATGTGCGGTTAAAAAATGTAGCGCTTTCATATGATCTTAGTTCAGTATTGAAGAAGATCAAATTAAATGGCGGCAGCATTTATTTATTGGGACAAAACCTGTTAACCTTCACTAAATATAAAGGCCTGGATCCGGAGATCAATGGATTTGACAGACGCTTTGTTTACCCGATCAATCCTTTTGGTTCGGTAAAGACACAGGCGCTGCCTGTTCTGAGAACAATTACTTTAGGTATCAAGCTTTCTTTATAATCATTTTATTCCAATACAATTGTTATGAATCTTAATAAAAAATATTACACCTTATTTTTCACCATACTCATTTTGCTTTCATGCAGAAAGTATGTTGACATTCCCGCACCAAACAATCAACTGGTAAAAGAACTTGTATTTTCCGATGATAAAACAGCTACAGCTACTGTTGCCGGACTGTAT
>CAMPIQ010000127.1 GCA_946886475.1 uncultured Chitinophagales bacterium
AAATTAGATAATCTTATGGCTACCTGGATTTTCCTGTTCATTTATTGCTTTCAGTTGACGGGACCTTTTTTCATGCCCTGCATATAAATTAAAAAATCAACTGCCAAAATTGCACGAATCAGCTGGCGGCATAATCATTGATAACCAATACTGAACCTGCCTACCGTCAGGCAGGTCTAAAAATTATTAAATCAATGGGAAAAATAATTGGAATTGACCTTTGTACAACAAACAGTTGTGTGTCCGTGATGGAAGGCAATGAACCGGTGGTAATTGCAAATGATGAAGGCCGCCGTACAACCCCGTCGGTAGTAGCTTTTTTAAAAAATGGCGAAAGAAAGGTGGGTGACCCTGCCAAAAGACAGGCTATCACCAATCCTCAAAATACAATTACAAGTGTAAAAAGATTCATGGGCCGCCGTTATGATGAAGTGACAGAAGAGATCAGTCACTGGAGTTATAAAGTAGCCAAAGGTGACAATAATACGGTTCGGATTGATATAGATGGCAGGCTGTATACGCCACAGGAAATTTCGGCCATGGTACTTCAGAAAATGAAGAAAACAGCCGAAGATTACCTGGGACAGGAGGTTACTGATGCCGTAATTACGGTTCCGGCCTATTTTAATGATGCCCAAAGACAGGCAACAAAAGAAGCTGGTGAGATCGCTGGTTTAAATGTTCGGCGCATTGTGAACGAACCAACCGCAGCAGCGCTGGCCTACGGCCTCGACAAAGGTGGAAAGGATCATCATATTGCCGTTTTTGACCTGGGTGGTGGTACATTCGACATCTCTGTGCTTGAATTGGGAGATGGAGTGTTTGAAGTTAAATCTACTAATGGTGATACCCATCTGGGTGGTGATGACTTTGACAAGGTGATCATGGACTGGCTTGCAGAAGAATTCAAAAAAGAAGAAAATGTTGATCTCAGAAAAGATCCAATGGCGCTTCAGCGTTTAAAGGAAGCTTCTGAAAAAGCAAAGGTTGAATTGTCTTCTTCTTCTGAAACGGAGATCAACCTTCCCTACATTACAGCAATAGATGGTGTTCCGAAACACCTGGTGAAAAAGATCTCCAGGGCTAAATTTGAACAGCTGGCTGATAATTTATTTGCCCGCTGCCTTAAACCCTGCGAACAGGCATTGAAAGATGCCGGGCTTAGTACTTCACAAATTGATGAAGTGATATTAGTGGGTGGATCAACCCGTATTCCCAAAGTGCAGGAGATAGTAGAAAAATTCTTTGGTAAAAAACCAAACAAAGGTGTAAATCCCGATGAAGTGGTTGCCATTGGTGCCGCTATTCAGGGCGCAGTTTTGACCGGAGAAGTGAAGGATGTTTTGTTGCTTGATGTTACACCCCTGAACCTTGGTATAGAAACCTATGGCGGTGTAATGACAACCATGATTCCTTCAAACACAACCATCCCTACAAAGAAATCTGAAACCTTCTCTACGGCTTCCGATAACCAGCCGGGCGTTCAGATCCATGTATTGCAGGGAGAACGTCCCATGGCCAATCAGAACAAGAGCCTAGGTATATTCAACCTGGATGGAATTCCACCGGCTCCAAGAGGTGTACCCCAGATAGAAGTGATTTTTGATATTGATGCCAATGGTATCCTTCACGTAACTGCAAAAGATAAAGGAACAGGAAAAGAACAGAAGATCAGGATAGAAGCAGGAAGTGGTTTAAGTAAAGAAGAAGTGGAAAGAATGAAGGCTGAGGCAAAGGCAAATGAAGCAACTGATAAAGCGGAGCGTGAAAAAGTTGAAAAACTCAACCAGGCCGATAGTCTCATTTTTCAGACAGAAAAACAATTGAAGGAATATGGCGATAAGATCCCTGCTGATAAAAAAGCACCGATTGAGTCAGCACTCAATAAATTAAAAGAAGTACATAAGACCCAGGATCTGGCGCAGATCGATCCTGCCGTCACCGAATTAAATAATGCCTGGACGGCCGCCAGCGAGGAATTGTATAAAGCCAGTCAGGATGGGGGAGCACAACCCGGCGCTGATGGCGGACAACAACAACAAAATGCAGGTGGTACCGGTGAGAATGTAACGGATGCGGAGTATGAAGAAGTAAAATAGGCTGGCGTTGTTCCACAGTTAAGAACATTTTACTCATTAACGAATCAGGATACAGTTCTATAAAAATCCCACTTTAAGTGGGATTTTTTATTATGTATCGAAATAGATTATTGGTTAATGTATCAGGTATTTGACAGTGAAGAAAAAACCATTCAAAACTGATCACCAAATTTGTTTTTTTATACCCGCGTTGTTGCAAATGATCAAAGCAGTTATTTCTTTTTCCAGTTATCAAACTGGTGCATCAGCCGGTTATGAGTGATGGTATGTCCCTGTTCATGTTCTTCTTCACCACCAAGAAAAGATTCTTTATCCTCCTCATCCAGTTCTTCCCAGAATTCCTTTCCTGATTCGTCAGATTCAAGAACAGCTTTGGCTTCTTCGAGTAAATACTCATCGTTGCATTGGTCCACCAGTTGATGGAGTTTCTGTTTTAAATCGGGATTCATAAAAAAGGGGTTTCCTTAAAGTTAAGCAAATCATTTAAAAGAAAAATGCACTCATTTAAGGCATAAAACCATAACATATTTACCTTCTTTGCATGATTTAACAACCACGGTTTGCAGATTCGTGACCGGGCGGTTAGCTTTACGGCCAGCATATGAGAAACATTTCCTTTTTTCTTTTTTTATCATGCCTGATGGTTATCCTGTTCTCTGGTTTCAACCGGCCATCCATGCATTTATCTGATCAAAACAAAGGAGATTCCATCATCCCCGTGTTCAGGGCGAAAGATCACCAGGCCAGCAATAAGATCAGTTCAAATGGATTCATTACGCTGGTTACTGGTTTGGACAATAATTATTTCATGATTGATTCCTTAAAAAGAAAAGGCTATTTCTATATAGAAACCTCAGTTGGAAGATTTATCAATGATACAGCCATGCGGGTACCCTTGAATATTTCAATTGTAATTGACCGGAGCGGATCAATGCAGGGCGTAAAAATGGGTTTTGCAAAAAGAGCAGCCAAAAGCATCATTGAACAATTACAGCCGAATGATATGGTTAGCATTGTTATTTATGATAATTCGGTAGATAGTATTCAACCTCCCGTAGCCGTTATTGACAAAGAACTTATCAAAAGCAGGATCAATTCCATTTCACCCAGGGGAAGCACCAATTTGTGGGGAGGAACAGAAATGGGTTATGATTTTGTAAAAAGAAATTATAAAGAAGGTTATATCAACCGTGTATTGCTGATCAGTGACGGCATTGCCAATACAGGCATTACAGATTCAAATATTATCAGGATGCATGTGAGGCGATTTAAAGATGAGGAAGGTATCACCATATCTACATTTGGTGTAGGCCTTGATTATAATGAAGACCTGATGACTGAGATGGCTGAAACCGGTGCCGGGAACTATTATTACATTGATGCTCCTGAAAAACTTACCAACCTGTTTCAGGAAGAACTGGCAGGGCTCTTAACGGTTGCGGCAAGAGATGCTGAACTAAAGATCAATTTCCCTGAAGGAGTTACTATAGACAAAGCTTATCCTTTGAGTTACCAGATAAATGGGACAGAGATGACTGTTAAGCTCAGGGATCTTTTTTCTGAAGAAACCAAAGCACTCCTGGTTAGTTTTAATTTACCTGACCAGTTGCGTTCAGGTCAGGATTTTATTACCCAGGTAAGCTATACCGATGTGAGGGATGGAGAAAGAAAAACCATAGTCAATAAAAATCAGCTGGATCCTGTTCACAATAAGGATACCTATTATAAATGGTACAACCGTTCCGTAATTGAACAAACCATTCTTTTTTCTTCCATTGAAAACCTTGAAAATGCCATGCTCCTGGTTGACCGTGGAGACCTGCAGGGTGCCTCCAGGTTATTGGCCCGTAACGAAAACCAGCTGAAACTTTATAGCAGCTATATCAAAACTTCGCGGGAGCTCAACAGGATAGATTCCATCAATAAAAATTATACAGCTGACCTTGCGGGTGCCAGACATAGCGCTGATTCACTTAAGAAATTGCAAAAAGCCAGCAAAGCTGCTAATTACGGACTAAGACAAAAAAAGCAATAACCCGCGCCTTCAGGATCAGGTACCGGTGAGGTGCCGGAACATTAAACCCCGCAATAGCGGGGTCAGGTATGCATTAAGCCGGAATGCGGCAGAAGGAATTTTAGATCATTAGATGATATCCATTGCCAGCACAAAGAAGGTTGTCAAAAAAGGCAGGATCAATGTGAGCCAGGGCCAGTGTGTCATTACTGCAACTACCAAAGCGGCAGCTGAAATGAAGAATAACAGCCAGTATAAACCTTTTCTTTTATTACGTACTTCCATTGGATAAATTTTGCGCAAAAATAGGGCAGCGCATTTAATTTATACTCCCCCAATTAAAAAACTATTTTTGCCTGGTTCTGATTCATTAAAAGCTTTTACTATTTTCGTCCTCTATTGTGTTGTAAACACACGATGATATGATTGAAATTTGAATTTGATGAAAATTGATTTTTACCTGCGTTTTCACACACATTTCGGTCAAACGCTTGCCATTGCCGGAAATTTGCCTTCACTTGGAAATGGAGATCCGGCCAGGGCCTTACCCCTGGTATTTTTCAATAACGAGTTCTGGCATACTTCTATTGAGATCAACCCTGAGGGTGTTGACAGCTTTCAATACCGGTATGTTTTTATCAGCGAAAATGGTGAAAGAAAGAAGGAAGCTGAAAAGCACAGGTTGATAGACCTGAAAAAAGAAGACGGTGATATTGTGATCATAGATACATGGAATGACGAAAGCAGCGTGGAAAATGCTTTTTATTCCACACCTTTCACTGAAGTGTTTTTTAAAGATCATAAAAAGAACAAAGTAAAAAAACAGGAGCACTGTACCCATCAGTTCAGGGTAAAAGCACCATTATTAAATCCAAATGAAGTTGTGGTCATAGCCGGCAATGCAGATCACCTCAATAACTGGCAAACCTTGCGGCCCATCCTGTTGCACAGAAAGGGCGACTGGTGGATTGTAGACCTGGAGATCCCGCCATCCGAGTTCGCACTATCCTATAAATATGGCATTTACAATAGCAAACAGGAGAAATTTATAAAATTTGAAGATGGTGACAACAGGGTACTTCATAATGACGGGGCTTTAAATAAAAAGACCATAGTACATGATGGTTTTGTAAACATACCATCCAACTGGAAAGGATCAGGCGTTGCCATTCCTGTATTCAGCCTGCGTACATCAAATAGTTTTGGTATAGGAGAATTTACGGATATTAAATTACTGGTTGACTGGAGCGTTGAGGTGGGATTGAAATTAATTCAGTTATTACCTATCAATGATACCACGGCCACGTATACATGGAAAGATTCTTATCCCTATGCTGCTATATCGGCCTTTGCACTTCACCCTATTTATATCAACCTTGAAAAAGTAGCAGGTAAAAAAAATTCGCGTATCGTAAAATCCCTTTCTAAAAAACAAAAGCAGTTAAACCAGTTAACTGAAATTGATTATGAGCAGGTGATCAATTTTAAGATACATGTACTCCGCGAATTGTTTGACCTCGATGAAACAGGGTTTTTAAAAGAAGACGGTTTCAAGGATTTTTTTGAGGACAACCAGAACTGGCTTGTACCATATGCTGCATTTTGTTACCTCAGGGATAAATACGGCACCTCGGATTTTTCTACCTGGAAAACACATTCGGTTTACAATGAAGAAGAAATAGAAAAGCTTTGTAATCCCCGGTCAAAAACCTTCAGGCATATAGCCTTCCATTTGTTTATTCAGTATCATCTGCACCTGCAACTTAAGGAAGCGGCAGACTATGCACATAAAAAAGGGATTGCATTCAAAGGTGATATTCCCATTGGCATCTACCGTTATGGTTGCGATGCCTGGACGGCGCCCCAGTTATATAATATGAATTTACAGGCAGGTGCCCCACCGGATGATTTTACCATCAAAGGCCAGAACTGGGGTTTTCCAACTTATAACTGGAAGACCATGGAGGAAGATCATTTTGAATGGTGGCGCCAGCGGTTTCACCAGATGAGCAATTATTTCGATGCATTCCGGATAGATCATATACTTGGATTTTTCAGGATATGGAGCATTCCCGTAGATTCTGTTGAAGGCATCATGGGCAGGTTTATCCCTGCGCTGCCTGTTCACGTAACCGAATTCGGAGAAAGAGGTATCTGGTTTGATTATGAACGTTTTTGCAAGCCTTTTATAGTTGATGGCATTCTGTTCCAGATATTTGGCCAGCAAACCGATTTCGTAAAAACACATTTCCTTCAGCCAAATGGCAGGAATGGTTACGATTTCATTGAAATGTTCAACACCCAGAAAAAGATTGAAACCTATTTTGAATCGCAGGATGATAACGAAGAGAATAACAGTATCAGACAGGGTTTGTTTGACCTTACAACAAATGTTTTATTGTTTGAACATCCAGGGTCGGACAAAACACAATTTCATTTCAGGATCCTGATCGAAAATACTTCCTCCTTTCAACACCTTGATGAAACTACCAGGCATAAACTGAATGAACTTTATGTAAATTATTTCTACAGAAGGCAGGATGAATTCTGGAAACAGGAAGCCATGAAAAAGCTGCCCGCGCTCAAAGACGCCACCAATATGCTGATCTGTGGTGAGGATCTTGGCATGGTTCCGCATTCAGTACCTGAAGTGATGAAGCAACTGGGTATTCTCAGCCTGGAGATCCAGCGAATGCCAAAGAATCCTCAAACAGAATTCTTTCATCCAAAAGATGCTCCTTACCTCTCAGTAGTTACCCCATCTTCTCACGATATGAGTACAGTTCGTGGATGGTGGGAAGAAAGCAGGGAAAAAACACAACGGTTCTTCCATCATATTTTAGGCGAACAGGGAACGGCTCCCTACTTCTGTGAACCATGGATAAACCGGGCAGTAATATTGCAGCACCTGTATTCGCCCGCCATGTTAAGTATTTTCCAGTTACAGGACCTGCTGGGAATGAGTGAAACACTGAGAAGAGAAAATCCCAAAGAGGAAAGAATAAACGATCCTGCCAATTCAAATCATTACTGGAATTACAGGATGCATATCGCATTAGAACAATTGTTGAAGGAAAAAGATTTTAATAATGAACTGAAGGACTATATTGTTAATAGCGGGAGATGAGAGTCGGGAATCTTCAATCGGGAATGATCAATGGTCAATAGAAGTTAAAACTTAAATTTCTAATACATTATTTAAACAACCGGCATTCACGATTCACGACTAACGACTGACGATTCCCGATTCCCAAATCACCATACTACTCACCACATGAAAGTTGCATATCACAGTTTCAATCTCAAATTCAGGTATCCTTTTGGAATATCAAGAGGCACTAAAACGCACCAGCCAACATTTGTGGTAGAACTCGAACACCTTGGAAGGAAAGGTTATGGAGAGGCTCCCGCCATCTCATATTACCATATTCCGGTTGAAAAAATGATTGAAGACCTGGAACGTAAAAAAATTTTTGTAGAGAAATTTGCTTTTACAGAACCTGACAGGTGGTGGCATTACCTGCATCATTTATTTCCCAATAATAATTTTCTGGTATGTGCCCTTGACATGGCCGGCTGGGACCTCTATGGAAAAATCAAAGAGAAACCACTAAAAGAATTCTGGCCGGCCAATGCATCCAGTCAGCCGGTCTGTGATTATACCATAGGCATTGATACCATTGAAAAAATGGTTGAAAAGCTTAATGAAAAGCCCTGGCCTATCTACAAGATAAAACTGGGAACAGACAGGGATATTGAGATCATTGAACAATTGAGGAAACATACCAGCTCGGTTTTCCGTATAGATGCCAATGCTGCATGGAAAGCTGATGAAGCAATTGAAAAGATCGCGGCTTTTAAAGACCTGGGAGTTGAATTCATTGAACAACCTCTGGCAAAAGATGACTGGGAAGGAATGAAATTTTTATTTGAACGCTCACCCTTACCCTTATACGCAGACGAATCCTGTGTATTGGAAGAAGATGTAGATAAATGTTATGGCCATTTTCATGGTATCAATATCAAACTCACCAAATGCAGCGGCATTACACCTGCATTAAGAATGATCAAAAGAGCAAGAGAACTGAATATGGGCATCATGGTAGGAGCAATGAATGAATCAACACTTGGTTCCGCCGCCATTGCCCATCTTATACCACAGGTTGATCATATAGATGCGGATGGTCCGTTGCTGCTTGAGGAAGACATTGCAACCGGGCTGACCTTTCTTGATGATGGCCGTCTGCTCACCTCAGATGCGCCAGGTCTGGGAATTCAATTCACCGGAATTTTCAGGAAATAGAAACTTTTCAGAAGGCAATGGTGAAATGATCCATTTTTCTGCCTAAAAAAAACATGCTTTCATGTTGTAAAACACCTGCACACCATACTCCCTGAAGATAAATTGCATTGTATTTTAAAACTTCAAAGGGATGAAAACAATTGTGAAAAACGGCCTCAAATTTGCGTTGATTGCACAAACCACCCTGATGCAAAAATTACTTATTATTTTAATTGGTTGCTTTTCAGGCCTTCAATCCATTGCACAATTACAGGCCGGCGTATTTGGTGGCATTGCCAACTATCATGGTGATCTTTCTGAGAAGGTTTTTCAAAATCCAAAAGGCGCCTTTGGAATCACAGTTGGCTATGAGATCAATTCACGTATCAACCTGAGGGCAGGTGTAACGTTTGCTAAAGTGGGGGGCGCTGATAGCCTGAGCAGCAGTGCCGACCTTCGTTTAAGAAACCTCAGCTTTGAATCTCCAATAACCGAATTCAGTCTTGTTGGTGAATTCAACACGCTGGATATGGATATAAAAAGTTGGTCTCCTTATGTGTTTGCAGGCCTTGGTGTGTTTCATTATAATCCATATACATTTGACCGGAGTGGCAACAGGGTTTATCTTCAGCCACTGAGTACGGAAGGTCAGGGTGTTGCCGGTTATCCGGATACAAAACCATATTCTCTTACGCAGTTAGCCATCCCATTTGGAGGTGGCATTAAATATAATATCACAGACAACATACGACTGGCGCTTGAAATTGGCATGCGCAAGCTTTTTACGGACCACCTTGATGATGTAAGTGGTAATTATGCCGATGCCGGAGAATTACTGGCCGCCAGAGGACCTCTTGCAGTTGACCTCGCCTTTCGTGAAGATGAGGTGCCCGGTGGCGATCCTGCATATCCCGCCAAAGGCGAGCAAAGAGGAAGTCCTAAATATAAAGACTACTATTATTTTAGCGGTTTGCATGTTATATTCCGCTTACCGGAGGGCAGGGGCGGAGACCGTGCTGCCAAAAAAAGCGGCTATGGTTGTCCTACCGTATTCTAATCAATTGTTTACCTGATTTTAAACATTTTTATCACGCAGTGCGGGTTTACCTTTGCCCCGCCATGGCATATAAAAATCAACAACACTTTATTGAGACGCTTGAAAAAGCAGGTGAACTATTACGCATAAAGACCTATGTTAATCCTCATCTCGAAATATCAGAGATCACCGACCGAATCAGTAAAACCAACGGTGGCGGTAAAGCATTGCTGTTTGAAAACACGGGATATGATTTCCCGGTATTGATGAATGCTTATGGCAGTGAGAAAAGAATGTGTCTGGCGCTTGGCGTTGAACAATTAGATGACGTTGCCAGAGAAATAGAACGTTTGTTCCATATGCTGTCAGCTCCCAAAGAGAATATCATTGATAAATTAAAACTACTTCCCAGGCTTGGACAGTTTGCCAGCTGGATGCCCCGTGTGAGATCGGGAAGGGGAGAATGTCAGCAGGTGATCTGGCAGGGTGAACAGGCCGACATTACCAAATTACCGGTGATCACCTGCTGGCCAAAAGATGGTGGTCCATTTGTAACCTTACCCGTAATTCACACCAAGGATCCGAATACACAATCAAGAAATGTTGGAATGTACCGCATGCAGGTTTTTGGCGCGAAGCTTACCGGTATGCACTGGCATAAGCATAAGGTTTCCGCAAAACATTTCAATGAATATAAAAAACTGGGAAGAAGAATGCCGGTTGCAGTTGCTTTGGGAGGCGACCCTGTTTATGCCTATTCCGCAACGGCACCTTTACCCGAAAATGTAGATGAATACATGCTAGCCGGCTTTTTGAGAAAGAAAAAAGTTGAGCTGGTAAAATGTATAACCCAACCTGAAATTGAAGTACCGGCCGATGCGGACTTTGTAATTGAAGGCTTTGTAGATCCGGATGATGAATTGATCTGGGAAGGTCCTTTTGGCGATCATACAGGATACTATTCGTTACCGGACTGGTATCCCAGGTTTCACATCACCTGCATCACACATAGGAAGGATCCGGTATATCCGGCAACCATAGTGGGCATTCCTCCACAGGAAGATGCATGGCTTGGTAAAGCAACTGAAAGAATATTTCTGGCTCCCATGAAAATGACCATGATCCCTGAGATCATGGATATGGATATGCCTGTTGAAGGTGTATTTCACAATCTGGTGATAGCACAGATCAAAAAAGATTATGCAGGCCAGGGACAAAAAGTAATGAATGCCATGTGGGGAGCAGGACAAATGA
>CAMPIQ010000128.1 GCA_946886475.1 uncultured Chitinophagales bacterium
TGAGCCACTTGTCGGAATCGAACCAACGACCTACTGATTACAAATCAGTTGCTCTACCAGCTGAGCTAAAGTGGCTTATTTAAAAGAACTTCCGTTATTTATTCCTTTTCCATTTCCAGAAAGGAAGAATGTACCTGATAAAAATTCCTTCCGCATATAGAGGCCGGCCTACCTAACTAATTCAAACCCCGGATACTGTCTGGCATAAGGCAATAAAGAACTACCCCATTTTTTGGGAAGGCAAAGGTAAAGGAAATTGATTATTAGAAACAAAGGCGAAATGATTTTTTTAAGAAAAACATTTAGTTTGGCATATCATATGACGTTTTTGAAGTTACCAAAACCAATAGGATGGCTATTTTGCCTGACCTTCCTTATTTTTTTACTGTATAGGATTTTACTTATAAAAACTGTCCAGACAGACCTTGGAGGAATAGAAAACGCAGTAGTTTATTTTATTCAGCGCTCGCTGGCAGGTATCAGTATTTACACAGATCCTGAATTAGCCCCTTATTCCATTAACCAGTATGGACCGCTTTATTATATGCTGGCCCATTTTGCAGGAAGTATTGCCGGTACCGATCCTGACGATGTGCTTTCCGTATTTATGTTGAACCGCACCATTTCCCTGGTATTGAATATTCTTTATGTATCCGTCATTATTTTAATTGCCAGTCATATTTTTTCGCTTGGTACCAGAAAGAGCATGGCAGCTGCTGTTATTTGTTTCATTTTTCTTGAGATCACATCTTTTGCAAGAACCGACAGCCTGAATCATTTTCTTTTTTTCCTTTCCATCTATTTTTTCCTGTTGTGGGAAAAAAAGAGGCAGGTGCACACATACCTCCTGGTGATCAGCGCCCTTATTGCTGTTGCCGCCATTTTCACAAAACAATCCTCCTTTACCATTCCGGTATTGGTGGGAAGCTGGTTATTGATCACCAAAAAAAATAAAGATCTGCTGGTGTTTACCCTTTCCTGTTTACTGGGAACTTTAATAGCCCTCATCATGATCCATGTAAAATGGGGGCTTCCTGTTTTTTTTAAAAATGCGGTGGAAGGATTGAACAATGGCATTAACGCCGGGTTATTCTGGGGCAATATCATCAAGCCCTTTTTTGCATCTTTCGGGTTGTTATTTATACCGCTTGCAGCCCTGGTATACCATAAATTAAAAAAGGAACATCATTTTTACCTGAGGTTTACAGCTTTTGCCCTGATACTGCAGTTTTCAATTAGCGCCCTGCTATCGTTGAAGTTTGGTTCACACATTAACTATTTCACCGAATTCTGGACGCTTTTGATTTTGGGTTGTGCATTTTACTGGGACTATGCTAACATCAAATTCAAAAAAAGCTTCCCTGCGTTCCCTTTATTATTTTTATCATTCATTCTGATCTTAAAAATTGGACTTATCAGCTTTCCGCTTTATGAAGAATTAAACAATGACCAGCAAACACGTAAGGCATATTTTGATAGAGAGAATAACCTTGCATTAAGAATCAAAAAAAATATAGAGGCCTCACCGCACCAGCTGGTGTTCAATGACCTGTTCAGCCCACATAGTTATTTAAACAACCTGCTTTACAGATCGGCCATCATGCCTCAATATGAAATTGTATTTTTCACTACTTACAAGAGAAAAGTTTTTGATTACAGCCATTTTAAAAATATTTTTAAAACAGGACAAGTGGCATATATCATTACAAGATCTGCGGTTGAAAAGCCGGAATTTATGGACTTTTCAATTGAGAATTACAAATTGGTAAGCGATAAGGATGGATACAGGGTATTTGCTTATGAAGGCACCAGCTATAAATAAAAAATCCCGACGAATCGGGATTTAAACATCAGGCTGCAAGTTTTTCTTTTTTTCTTTTTATCTGGTTAACCATCGATTCAAGCGCTTCATCAAAAGAAGCTTCAAATGATTTGCTGGTCGATTTTACAAAGAACTCAGATCTGGGTACCCTTACTCTGATTTCTGCGATCTTGTCTTTAATGTTATGTACTACATTATCCAGTTTTAAAAACACATCCACATTAATAATGCGGTCATGATACTGCGTGAGCTTTGCGAGTTTTTGATTTACATATTCTATCAATCTTGTGTCCGCATTGAAATGTACTGTTTGAATATTAACGTTCATAGAAATCGCATTTAGAAAATGAAACAATAAATAAAGAACTAAAATGATCTGCTATGAAGTTACTCTACAATGTATTTTCTACCAAGTAAAACAGGATAATTTTATTGTACAAATCCGGTATTTTAACTAGGCCTTCGGATGAGCTTTTTTATAAATATTCCTGAGCTTTTCAATACTGTTGTGGGTATAGACCTGTGTGGAAGCCAGGCTGCTGTGCCCAAGCAGATCTTTAACTGCATTTAGATCCGCGCCATTATTGGTGAGGTGGGTTGCAAAGCTGTGCCTGAGGATATGTGGACTCTTTTTCTCTGTGGTGGTAACGAGGCTCAGATATTTATTTACTATGGAATAAACGGTTCTTGGGGCGAGTTTTTTTCCCCTGGAATTGATCAGTAAAACGTCATGGCTTCCAAATTCCTTTTTTTGGGACTGGTATTGTGTGATCGCAGCAAGTAATTCCGGGCTGATGGGAACAATTCTTTCCTTATTACCCTTGCCAAGGATCTTGAGACTGAGATTAGCGGCATTTACCTGGGAGCAGGTAAGGTTGATCAGCTCACTCAGCCGCATTCCGGTATGGTAAAATAACAATAATAAAAGCCGGTCAGTTTTACCCTGCCAGTTGTCAGGAAATTCCACATGGTGAAACAGTGTACTGATATCTTTATCTGACACGAAGGACGGAAGCCTGGATTCATTTTTTGGAGCGATCACTTTTCCCATGGGAGAAAGTTCAAGCACACCGGTTTTCAACTGGTATTTAAAAAAAGATTTAAGGGTTGAAATTTTACGGTTGATGCTTCTGGAACTCATGGCTGCATCTTTCAATGATGCCAGCCAGCTTCGAACATACACATGTGTAAGTTGTTGCAGTGGCGTATCACCATATTGCATCACTATATAATCAAAAAAAGCTGTAAGGTCGTTCTCGTAAGATATGATGGTATGGCGGGAATACCTTTTTTCAAATTTAATGTAGTTAATATATGGCTGGATCACCGGATGGGCTGTATGCATAAAAAACAATAGCTGCAAAGTAGTAAAAACCTTGCAGCTATAAAATATATGAAAGAGGCAATCAGCTTAAGCTTAAGCTTCGATCTTTCCGCTTGCTATCTTTTGCTTGTAAACAGCTTTCAACACCTGGCCCCTCCGTCTGATGGAAGGCTTGATGAAGGACTGTCTTTCACGCAACTGCAACAGGATCTTGGCCTTTTCGAACTTCTTCTTGTATTTCTTAAGGGCCTTATCTATGTTTTCGCAGTCTTTAGAATCGATAATTAGCATGCTATATACCTCCTTAAATGATTTTAGGGAGGCGAAGATAAGCATCAATGCCAATTTATTCCAAAATAAAATGCAAAAACACGAATTTTACCGGCATGTTCACAGGTATCATTGAAAACATGGGCCAGGTAAAGGAAATTTCCGCCACCGGCACCAATAAAACTTTCTGGATCACTTCTCCCCTTTCTGGCAGCTTTAAAGTTGACCAAAGCATTTCCCACAACGGTGTTTGTCTTACGGTTGAAGAAACCGGGGAAGGGATGCATAGGGTAACGGCTGTGGAGGAAACGCTCAAAAGAACGAATCTGAACCAATGGCAACCCGGAACCCCGATCAATCTGGAAAGAAGCCTCCTGCCGGAGAGCCGTCTGGATGGGCATTTTGTGCAGGGACATGTGGATGCAACCGGCGTACTCAAAAAGATCAGGGAGAAACAGGGCAGCCATGAGCTGGAATTCAGATTCCCCAAAAAACTGGCAGCCCTGGTTATTGAAAAAGGATCCATTTCTATTAATGGAGTGAGCCTTACCGCATTTGATGTAAAAAAGGATGCTTTCAAAGTGGCCGTCATTCCATATACATTTGAGCATACCAACCTTCAATACCTGAAAGAAAATGATGAAGTGAACCTGGAATTTGACATGATTGGAAAATATATCCTCAGAAAATTATCTTTGGATAAATAGATCCATAATCTGAATGAATAAAACCCTTCTGACCAAAAAATATTATCCCGCGTTAGATGGCATCAGGGGCCTGGCAATCTTACTTGTTATTATTTACCACAATTTCAATTTCATTGGCGTTTCTTATTTCGGGTGGCTGGGAGTGGACCTGTTTTTTGTATTATCGGGATTCCTGATCACCGATATACTTATGGGATCAATTAATGAAAAACATTTTCTCCGGAATTTTTATGCCAGGAGAGTGCTGCGGATCTTCCCTTTGTATTATTTAACACTGGTCATTTTTATTTTCATCCTGCCCCTGCTATTCAAACCATCCAGCCAGTTTGATTACTTTGTTGACCACCAGGCCTGGTTCTGGAGCTTTTTACAGAACTGGCTATTCATAATTAATCCGGCACCTTCATCGGTTATTTTAAACCATTACTGGTCTTTGGCTGTTGAAGAACAATTTTACCTCATCTGGCCCTTTGTTATACTGTTATTTAGAAAACCAAGACAACTGCTCATTTTTATTACAGCGGTCCTGTTTTCCGTATTAATGCTCCGCCTTTATTTATGGAACCAGGACTTTGGTATAGCCTATTTCAACCTGTACACATTTACAAGAATAGATGGCATTTGCATTGGGTGTATGGTTGCCCTGATACAAAGAATGGACCTGGAGTTCATTAAAAAAAGAACCGCCCTAATTGTCTTAACCTTTGCAGGCCTGAACCTGCTATTTGATTTTATCAACAAGCAGTACGATTTTTCCTTTCCTTACCTGGCATTGGTTGGTTACTCAACTTTTGCCATGCTGTTTGGTCTTCTGGTTAATGAAGCAACCACCGGAGGGAACAAATGGATTGAACTTATCTTCAATAACCGTGTATTAAAATTCTTTGGAAAGATCTCTTTTGGACTCTATATCTTTCACTGGCCGGTGTATATAATTTTGAAACCCGTAATCTATAACTGGTGGCAGAAGCATATTGAAGGATTTGCCACCCTGGCCGCTTCACTTATTCCCACCCTGCTTGCACTTGGCATTAGTGTGCTGAGTTATTATTATTTTGAGAAAAGATTCCTTCAGTTAAAAAAGCAATTCTCCACCTGATGCATCAACCGAGGCAAATATTGATACTAAGCCCATTTTATAATGATGAAGCATCTTTTACCCATTTTGCTGCAGACCTGGAAAAAACTATTCAATCCATCGGGGACTGCCGGTTTTCTTTTTTGGTTATTAACGATGGGTCCACCGGTGGGGTAGATCTTCGAACAACCATCCCCTTAACATTAGTACACCTCCACAGGAATATCGGACACCAGAAATCAATTGCCATAGGACTTGCCTATGCTGAAAAGAATTTGAATTTTGATTGCGTTATCATTATGGATTGCGATGGCGAGGACAAACCCTCCGACCTTGTTTCTTTAATTGAAAAAAGCAGGCAGACAAATAACATTATTGTAGCTAAAAGGGGAAAGAGGCTGGAAGGAATATCATTCAGGATATTTTATTTCATGTATAAGATCCTTGCGCATATGCTTACAGGTAAAAAAATAACATTTGGCAATTTCATGCTTTTGCCAAAAGCGGAAGTAAAAAAGATCATTCATTACAGTGAAATATGGAATCACCTTGCAGGTACAATCATAAAATCAAAACTTCCTT
Organism: uncultured Chitinophagales bacterium; assembly: GCA_946886475.1. The sequence goes on from CAMPIQ010000128.1 coordinate 5,784, forward strand.
ATAGTCAAATCACTTTTCACAGGGGCAAACGGCATGTTGGCAGCTCTTCAATGAATTTTAAATCACTGCTGCTGCATGGTCTCGGTGCCATTGGTGTATTCATTGAAATCATTGCAGCAAGACTTATGATTTTTTCTTTAATGATGATTTTGCTTTGTGCTTCAGCAATGCTTATTGTGGTTTATATAAAATTATTTACCCGGGAAGCCATCCCCGGCTGGGCAACTACTGTAATCTCCTCTTTATTGATCGTTCTTCTGCAAAGTTTTCTTTTATCCTTATTTACCATTTTTCTGTTTCTTTCATCACAGGGCCAGCAAAAGATCATTCCGGCCCACCATTTCATGGATTATATCCAATTAATTGAAGCAAATAAAGATTAACTGATGGATCTTGTAGAACAAAGACAGGCCGATAAAAAAGAATTCAAAAGACATCCGTGGGAAATGGCCCGTTTCAGGATACTTGATTTTTTTGTGCATAAACACCACCTCTCAAAAAAATTTATTCTGGATGTGGGCAGCGGAGACGCATTTGTCTCGGGCCGGCTTGCGGAAAAATATCCCGGCACCATCATCAATGCAGTAGATGTGAACTATGATGATAACTTTATAAATGCACACAAACACATTCCTGTGCGGTTTATCAGATCGCTGCAGGAAACGGAAAGGGGTAAAATTGACCTGGTGCTTCTGATGGATGTTATTGAACATATTGAAAACCCCGGAAAACTTACCAGTGAACTGAAACTTCTTAAAGGTGTGGATCATTCAACATCATTTTTCATTACCGTACCTGCTTTTCAATCCTTATTCACGGGTCATGATGTTTTTTTAGGTCATTACAGGAGGTATACCAGAAGAGGGCTTACACGATTTATGAAAGAACAGGGTTTTGAAATAAAAGAAAGCGGATATTTTTTTTTCAGCCTCCTGCTTGTAAGGTGCTTTCAAAAATTTTCAGGACAAAAAAATATCAATGCGCTGCACAACTGGAAAGGAAAAGCCTGGAAGACATCTCTGATAAGTTCCTTTCTATGGGCTGATTTTAAAATCTCTTGGTATCTTTCACGGCCCGGTATACAATTGCCGGGACTTAGTTGTTACTGCATATGCAATCCCTTACCATAATCATCCCATGTTTTAATGAAGAAAGCCGGCTGGATGCTGCTGCATTCACTGAATTTGCCAGCTTACATCCGCAAACAAGGCTTGTTTTTGTAAATGACGGCAGTACAGATGACACATTAAAAATACTTGAACAATTTCAGCGTAACCTGACTTCCATTGAAATTGTTTCCTTAACCAAAAACCAGGGCAAGGCCGAAGCGGTGAGAACAGGGATCCTGCTGGCATTGAAAAATCCTACTCACTACATTGGCTATCTTGATGCAGACCTTTCCACTTCCCTTGAAGAATTTTATACCATATATGAAACTGCTCAACAAAAAGATCTTGATATGGTATTGGCGTCAAGGATCAAAAAAATTGACACAAGGATAGAAAGATCTGTTTTCCGTCATATAACCGGAAGAACACTGGCTACTATCATTGACCATAGATTCAGGCTTGGTGTGTATGATACCCAGTGTGGCGCCAAGCTCTTTAAGTCGGGTCTTATCAAAAAAGTGGCAGCGGAACCATTTTCCACTAAATGGTTCTTTGATGTGGAAATACTTTTACGGGTGAAGAAATTACATCCTGAAATAAAATCAACTGAAGTACCGCTAAAGCAGTGGATCAATGTTCGTAATTCCAGGATAGGCATATGGTCCTTTCCTTCCGTGGCAAAAGATCTGTTTTCATTATTTAATCATTACTAAAGGTGATCCTTCCCCAGCAACAATCATATTTAAAAACCATTCAGCATTTGCTAATCCTGCTGGTATGTTGTCTTTTGGCCTACTGGCCACTCACTTTTCATTTGTACAGTTTAAAGAACGACGCACTGAATTATTTTTTACCTGTACGCCATCTCATCAGCGAACAGATAAGCCATGGTTACTGGCCCTTATGGACACCCTATTTAAATCTTGGATACCCACTACATGGAGATATGCAGTCGGGCGTATGGAATCCTTTTGTACAATTACTCTCCTTATCCGGCCCATATACATTGAGAACACTCCAACTGGAAACTATTTTTTACATCTATACCAGTGGCATGGGAATGTATTTCCTGGTTCATCATTTTACCAGTAACCGGCGTGTGGCCCTTTTAATCGGAGCTTCATTTATGCTGTGTGGGTATAATGTAGACTCCACACAGTTTTTAAACTGGATCTCTGCGGCTTCCTTTCTTCCGTTTGTATTTCTTTTTTATTACCGGATGCTTATGGAAAGAACCTGGCCTAACGCAGTTATCTGCGCTTTGTTCCTCTACCTTCTTTTTGCAACTGCCTACCCAGCAGATTTCATTCTTACCGCATACTTATTGTTCTTTGTTTTTGTTTGGCATTTATTCAGAAAAGAGAACCGGAAAAAATTTTTGAACCTGCTGATGTTGCATTTACTGTTGATCATAGGGTTCTGCCTGCTTACCCTGCCGGCCATCATTTCTTATGCTGAATTTCTACAACTTTCGCAAAGAGGTAGTGGCGCAACCTATGAACAGGCCATGAGTAACCCGCTGCACCCCATTTTGCTGATCTCCTATATTACACCCTTGCCCGTATTTAAAGCTTCCTTTGCAGCCATCACAGACCCGCTCACCAGAAATTCCTATGTCGGCCTGATGCCTTTTGCCTTTTTCATAAGTTCTTTTTTTATCAGAAACAAAAAAGGTCTCTACACTTTTTTGAATATCGCGTTCATAATTTCTTTGCTTTTCAGTTTTGGAGAATTGGGTGGCATACGCATCCTGAGCTATTATATATTTCCATTGATGGATAGTTTCCGTCATCCATCCAATGCACGATTGTTCTCCATTTTCTTTGCCTGTTTACTGGCCGGGTTCACACTAAAACAGATGACGGATCAGCCTTCAATTCAGAAGCATATCAGGTCATCATGGTATATTATTTCAGGATCCATGCTCATATTACTTGTTTGGTCAATTACCGGAAGTAATGGGATCCTTGCCAGTTTTTCCGGTGATGGAGGTTATAAATCATTATTGGACAGGCTTAATTTCCACGACCTTCTTTTCCTGAATATTATCATCCAGATCCCTTTTCTAATTGCCCTGTATTTTCTCGCAGTAAAAAAATTTCAATTAAAAAAGCTGGTTGTGCTTTCCATGGTGAACTCGGTCCTCATCATCTTTCTTTACCAGCCTTTCCCGGTAGTTAAAAAGGACAGTGCCCTGTTCATTCAGCATATTCTGGATGAGATACAGACCGGGGGTTATCCGGCACCTGACCTTAATGCCACGGTTTATGAAAACAGTAAAAATGGCATGGCCTATTTCAAAGAGATCGGCGTATCTAATCTGTATAATAAAAAAATTGGAAGGGTGGATTACAGGATCACTCCAAGCAATCTCAATTACCAAAACGAATTCTGGTACAATGATCAACTAAGAAACCACATGATCCACTATCCATTATTATACAAGGCTGACATCATACTTAATATAACAGATACGGCCAGGGCGAACATGAATGGAAAAAAAGTTTTGTTTCTGGACCATCTGCCGGACAGTGCCTATTCAAATGACGCATCTTATTCTGCCATTCTAAAAGAATTCACACCTTTGCAATTCAGCATGATCATTGAATCGGCTGAACCGGGATATTATTGCCTGTTTCAAAACTATTATCCCCGCTGGCAGTTAAAAGTTGATGGCGTTGAACAACCACCAGTCATTTGTAATGTTTCTTTTTTAGGATTTTCACTGCCTGCGGGTAGACATAAGGTTGAGCTGGAATATAAATCAAATGATATCAGGACATATTTTTATGTGAGCCTGGTTTCTTTATTCATCATTTTATTATCTGTGTCCATATACTTTATCAGAAACCGAAACATCAGCGCTTTTGAATGATCCAGGTATCCTGTTCAGGTCCCCATTGTTGCATCGAGCCGGGAATAAATTTCAATACTTTCCATTCATCTCCTAACATCTTTTCCATAAAACCCAAAGGCTGAAATGCACTATAGGAGCGGTGTCCTTCTTTTACATTTGATCTTTCCACCAGATGGCCGGAACCATATGTTTTCTTTTCCGTTGGGGTGAGCTTGAATTCAAATGCATCGCCCTGTGTTGTAAATACAAAAATTCCCTGGTTCCGCATCACCCTCCTGATCTCATCCAGCCATTTGAAATGACTTTCGGCGGACAGATGGGTAAATACTGAAAGTGCGTAAATAAGATCAAATTTATCCGGGGTATAATCCAGTGGCGGGTTAAGTCCATTTATTGAAAATTCCACATCAGAGATATGCTCCCTGCACCATTCAATAGTTTCGACATTATAATCTGAACCATATATATGACCTCCTGAAATAATGGAAGGCAGGTGTCTTATGATCCTTGCAGGTCCGCAGCCCCATTCCAGGATATCTTTTCCAGTTACCATGGTGAATTCTGAAAACAATTCCACTATCCAGTGTGCCGTATCCCTTCCATCTTCAAAATAACTTTGATAGTTGAGCCGGAATGCTTCATAAAGCATATAATCAGGCGGAAGCTGAATGTCCGGGTTCTCTTTCAAAAATTTTTTATTCCGGCCGGAGAACCTGATCCTGTTCCAAAAAAAATAAAACCTGTCAAAAGCCTGCATCAGACCAAGCTTTCTTATCCAGGTCATTGTTGATTGCTTCAATGTCATCTGATATGTAAAAAAACAAAAGTCCCGAATTAACCGGGACTTTGTTAGGTATCGTCAAATTTTTTATTACCGCATCAGATACATTTTACCATAACCTTTATTAAAATACTTATCGGTATT
>CAMPIQ010000129.1 GCA_946886475.1 uncultured Chitinophagales bacterium
TAAAAATGATTTAAAATGAAATATGCCCTGGCAAATGACCGGTCATAAAAATTCCATGATGGCTTTGGATATTTTATTGTCCCTATAAATTCTCCTGTGCCCCAGACCTTCCGTAATGATGAAACAAAAATTCGGATGGTTCATTTTCATGATCGGTTCAACATCAGATAACGGCGTCATGTTATCGTCTCTATCCTGCAAAAACAATACCTGTGCTTTTATATGAGGTGAAGCCCTTGCCAGGGAATACCAGGAAGGCAGATGCCCACTCATTTCCATAATCAACTGGTCGAATTCCTTTCTTACATCTTTGTCAAGGTGCAGGAACCTGAAAAAATTGTCTATGGCCGTAGTTGTTTCAACGGCAGGGGCCACCAGTACCAGTTTGTGGTGCTGCGTATGGGGTAATGTTTCCAGGGCAAGACCCAGGCACAAACCACCAAAAGAATGAGATATAAAAGAATCTATAGGTCCATATTGTTCATACACATGAACAAGGAGTTCCTTATACGTTACAGCGGTTATGGATTTACCCGAACTTCTTCCATGAGCAGGCGCATCAAAAGCAAGCACTTCATAACCTTTTTGGGTCAATGGTTTTATATACCTGTCAAAATTGATCACGCTTGATTCAAAGCCATGAACGATCAAAGCCTTTTTCCGGGATTGCTGAGTTGACCATCTGTAACCTCTCACCATCTGCCCCTGGAATAAAAACCGGATCTTTTCTGATCTTTCAAAAACAGGAGGGAGTTTCTTTTTATTCCTTTGTTGCGGAGTGCAGAATAAAACAAAGGCCTTTTCAGCAGCTTTTCTTTTAGAAAATGAAGAGAGAACCCTGAACTTCGTTCTTACGTATTTTAAAACCAGTCTCTGTCCTAAATGCATAGGCAAGTTTAAGTTGAAAGGTTCAAACTTTATTATTTGTACCAAAAAAAGAATCTTTCAGGCTGCTGGTTAACTTTAACGTTCAAATCTTATACTCAATTACGAATGAAGATTGTCATCATAGGTTCTGGTAATACAGCTACAGTACTTGGACGAAAACTAAAAGCTGCCGGTCATCAGATTGTACAGGTATACGGTCGTAATATAAAAAAGGCCGCTGAACTGGCGAAAGAACTGGAATCTGCATCAGCAAGCCAATGGAACCATATAAATGAACATGCGGACGTTTACCTGCTGGCCGTTTCAGATAATTCTATCAGGGATGTGTCCCTGAAATTGCAATTACCTGGCAAAATCATTGTGCACACGGCAGCATCCGTGTCAAAGCACGTGTTGAAGGATGCAAGTTCCCGTTATGGAGTTTTTTATCCTTTACAAAGCCTGCGGGCCGATACAGAATATATGCCTGACATACCCATATTAATTGATGCCGGTGATGAAGCAACGCTGAAAACACTGGATACGCTGGCACACAGCATTTCAGATAAAGTAATTGAAACCAGTGATGAAGAAAGGCTGAAACTTCATCTTGCTGCAGTATGCTGTAATAATTTTGTAAATCATTTATACGTGCTCACAGAGAATTATTGCCAAAAGGAAGGAATTGATTTTTCTATTCTGATACCCCTAATAAAGGAAACTGCAGCAAGACCAGAACATTTATTACCTTCTTTATCGCAAACAGGGCCTGCAATAAGAAACGATCAGCAAACCATTAACAGTCATCTTGCAGCATTAGAAAAGTATCAGCCATTGAAAGCTATCTATGAATTATTTACAAAGAGCATAAAAGAATGTGAGGCCCATAACCCATAGATGAATATAGATGTGAGAAGTTTACGTTACATTATTTCCCCTTAATAATCTTAAGATGTAACATATACTTAATACCTGCGAAATTTAAAATAGGGAATAATCCTTCTGCAGTTGTTATTTTTGAGCGGGAAGATATTTTCCATTTTCAATTTCGCGCTTTTTATTATGAATGTTTTAGAACTTTTCCAGGATATCAATAGTTTTGTTTTTGACATTGACGGTGTAATGACCGATGGAAGTGTTTTATTGCTTGACAATGGATTACAGGCAAGGAAAATGAATATCAAGGATGGCCTGGCCCTTCAGATGGCGCTGCATAATGAATATAAGGTGATTGTGGTTTCAGGTGGCGCTTCCGAACCTGTGATCAGCCGTTTGCAATACCTGGGAATAAAAGAGGTTCATCTTGGTTTAAAGGACAAAGTAAAATTTCTCGATAACTATATTGAACAGCATGGCATATCATGGAAGAGGATATTATATATGGGTGATGACCTGCCTGATCTGCCTGTGCTGGAAAAGGCCGGCCTGCCCTGTTGCCCTTCCGATGCAGCCATGGAGGTAAAAAAAATCAGTAAGTACATTTCACCCATGAAGGGCGGTTCGGGCTGTGTAAGGGATGTGATAGAAAAGGTTTTGAAATTGAATGACCAGTGGAATTATATTCCAGACATGTCTTCACGATAAAATACATAATGAAATTTATCCTAGCTTTTTTCAGACTGATCCGGTGGCCAAACCTGTTATTTATTGCACTGACGCAGGTATTATTTTATTACTGTATTTATCTGCCTCTGTTTGAAGATGAGCATTTATTTATCCTGGTTTGGATCGTAATTGCCTCGGTGCTCATTGCCGCGGCCGGCTATATCATTAACGATTATTTTGACCTGAATATTGATCAGATCAATAAGCCAAGCAAGAATGTTTTTGCAAAATATATTCACCGGAGGTGGGCCATTATCTGGCATTTTGTGTTGAGTATTGCAGGGATAATTGCCACAGCCCTGGCAGTTGGATTAGATAAATGGTATCTCATTTTTGCAAATTTCATTTGTGTAATCCTGCTTTGGTTCTATTCAACATCCCTGAAAAGAAAATTCCTGATCGGCAATATCGTGATCTCTCTATTAACCGCCTGGACGGTTCTGATCTTATTTTTTGCCTACACCTCTCCCAAACTTGCCATTATGGGAAGTGATGAAGAAACTGTAAAATTCTTCAGGATAGCTTTTTTATATGCCGGCTTTGCATTCATCAGTTCACTGATCAGGGAAGCGGTTAAGGACATGGAAGATATGGAAGGTGATGCCCGCTATGGTTGCAGAACCCTGCCTATAGTTTCAGGCCTGAGGGCTTCAAAGATCTATGTTTCCATCTGGACCATAGTATTATTAGCTGCAATTCTCTTCCTTCAATTAAACATAATACGATGGGAAGGAGGATGGATAGCCATAACCTATAGTGCTCTGTTTATTCTGATACCCTTATTGTTTTTACTTTTCAGACTGGCAAAGGCAAAAAACAAAAAGGATTTTGCCTTTTTGAGCAGCATCAGTAAACTGATCATGTTATCGGGGATATTATCCATGTTATTTTTCGGAATTTATTTTTAAGCTATGGCTAAGATCATCCTGGCATCACAATCACCAAGAAGAAAACAATTGCTGGAATGGGCGGAGGTGCCATTTGAAATTGTGATTGAACCAACAGATGAAACATTTCCTCCTCACTTACCGGCTTCTGAAGCTGCTATATATATTGCCAGGCAAAAAGCGCAGGCCATAAAGCATAAGTATCCAGGCAGCATCATCATTGCTGCAGATACAATGGTGGTATTAAACAATGAAATAATTGGAAAACCAAAAGACCGCGACGACGCCATTCAGATCCTGAGCAAATTAAGCGGCGCCCATCACCAGGTTATAACAGGTGTTGTAATTGCAGAAGATCATGCTGAGATAGCCTTTGCAGATAAAACTGATGTTGAATTTCATGAACTGAGCAAAGAACAGATTGCGTTTTACGTGGACAAATACAAGCCCTACGATAAAGCAGGTGCCTATGCCATTCAGGAATGGATTGGAGTGGTAGGTATCAGATCCGTAAAGGGAGATTTCTATAATGTGATGGGATTGCCGGTAAGCAGGGTAGTGCGGCATTTGGAAGCCATAAGCCAAAAGCCATAGGCAATTGGCTATAGGCTAACGGCTCAAATATGTTCTATTTCTATCAGCAATACCACATCTCCCTTATCGGCCTGCGTTGATGTAAACGATATTTTTTTAGGATCAAAATTGATCTGGTTATTCCTCATTGAACTTTGAAGTACAGTACTTACTTTTTGCGGAAAGGTTCCACCAGCATATTTGAGCTGGCCAATCACTTTATCAATATCGTATCCGGCATTCTTGGTATAAATGACCAGGAGATAATCCCGGCCTTTATTATTATCCATTTTGATGTGCGTATGCTCCGATGGTATGGCCACGGTTGAATTAGGATAACTCAGAGATGAACTGATGGCTTTGGTATATGGAAATAGTGTGGCATAATTTCCTTTAGAGTCTGCCCCTATAACAAACATATTGGTAGGTTCATTATTGTTTACAAATAATTTGAACCTTGTTCCGCTTGTGTAAGGCTGGTCGAGTTTATAGTGCCAGGCATTTTGTTTTGTAGCCGTCATTGCATTATTATTTACATCAAGCACCTTTACCGACCCGCTTAGCTTTGAAAGAGTCTGGGGTTTTTCAAACTTCTCCAGTTCAACAGCTGCATAGGTAAACTTTCTGAATGTTTCATAGGGAACCCAGGTAAATCCGCCATTGCCCCATTTGGTTCCCCAGCTGTTCATGATCTCGAAGGCGCCACCGTGTAAATCATCATCAAAACCCACAACACATACTGCATGACGTCCATGCTGGTTATTATTTACGATCAAAGGGCTTTCATGCGGTTGCCAAACTTCCCTGGCATACTGGAAACTTGGAGGGCAAACAAATGAAATCACAACCGGATTACCTTCGCTCAATGACTTTTTGATCTTCAATACATCAGTTGTTGATACCATGGTTCCCTGGTAGGGCGTATGGTAAAAGATCTTCTGCATGGCATTGATCCTGTTTGGTTTGGCCTTCACAAAATCTCTTTCCGTAGGCGACAGGCAATTGGCAGAAAAATCACTGAAAAGAGGAACACCATTTTCCTGCATCAGTTCCAGCAGATCTGCAGGGTGTGCTCCCTGAGAGCAATTGGCATCATAGGGATTATTAACCTTATAAATGAACATGGGAGAGAAGGTGTTCATCATGATCTGGGAAGTATTGGTCCAGCCTTTCTTTTCCGCTTCAATAATTGTTCTTGCCGCATAGGCCGTAGACCAGGCGGCACAGGTGGAGTAGCGGCTCTGGTCGCCCGGTGTTGGACAATATTTTTTTAAAGATGCAGAACCGCCTAGCGATTTATAATTGGCGGTGATGAGCGTGGTCTTTTGCTTCATTTTATTAAGTGAAGTATCCGGCGTTTCCGGTATGCCCATTGAATAGATGAATTTTTGGGCGCCGGCCTCTATCAAAATAAATGAGCTTAACAGGGTCAGGAATATTTTATACATACTTATTTTTTATAGAAAGTGAAATGACCGCCAAACTGCATCATGTCCAGGCGCAGCATTCCATACTGCGGATTCTGATAATTGCTTTTATTCAGCATATTCTGCTTGATCAGGAAATACAATTTCTCTGAGGTCATACATCCATTTGCTTCATCCAGCAGGCGGGTGAGGGTGTTCATAAATAAATTGGAATTGGGCACCGGAGTAAGGGCTCCGCTGGTAAGTGCCGTAAAACCGCTGTTCTCATTTGCAATATTACATTCCGTTTCATTCGTAGTTTTATTTCCCTGTTGAAGAAGAATACCACTGAAACAGGCATCAGCTACAACCAGGGTGTGTTTTGTATTGATATTCTGCAGATAATCGCTCAATTCACCAATAGAGAGGTAATTCTTTCTTTGTTTTTTCACAGCATCACGGGGCAACCAGAATCCTGATTTTCCCAATGTATCTCCATGGCCGGAATACACCAGTAGAAAATGATCTGTAGGTTTCAGCGAATTAAAGAACAACAGGTTGTTGATGATCTCTGTTTTATCGGGGTTCACCAGGAATTTCACGTTGGCTTCAGGAAAATCATATTTGCCGGTGAGGGTTTTTTTAAGTGCTTTCAGTTCAGCAACCGGTCCATTGTTTTTATTGCCCGGATCATTCAATGGATTAATTGCCGGATCGTCATACTGTTCCACTGCAATCATCAAAGCATAATAATTGCTCTTGCGGCTCGCCGGACTATACACAAATTTTCTTTTTTCTGAAATTCCCTGTGTGCCGGCCTGTGTTTCCACTTTGATGTAAACTTCATTTATGCCTTCCTTTAAAAAGAGGTTCTGGGAAATAAAGTCCTTACAATCTGCTTCAACACCCAGTCCCTTTTCACCGGTAACCGGTATCTCTTTCCCGTTAACCACTATTACTTTTCTTGAGATGGTACCCTGGGTTGAAATACATGCTTTAATAGAAACAGTGGAGGTCATGGTTTCAACCGATTGTTCGAAAGGAAAATCCCAGGTAATAACTGGCTTATTATTCCTCACTATAAGATCGTTAACAGCAGTGAGCGAACTTTTTATTGTATAATTATTTGGTTCGATCCTGAGTGCGAGTTCAAGGTCTTCTTTTGCACCATCATAATTGCCCATGCATTTTTTGGCTTCGGCACGGTCTGTATAATAATCAATGCTATTGATCTTACCATTCGCTATTGTGTATAACCTTATGGCTTCACTGAAGTAAACAATAGCTTCGGAACATTTATTCTGGCACTTTAATATGGCGCCTTTGGTGTGGTTGTTATATGATGTGCTTTTGAGTTCAATAGATTTGTTAATATCACTTAATGCGCTGTAGCAATATCCGCTGAGGTACTTACACCAGGCCCGGTTATTCCAGACTCCTGCGTCCGTTGCATTCAGGTTGAGCGCCTTATCGTAATATTCAATTGCAGCGAGGTATTCTTTCTTTCCAAGTTTTTCATCTGCCAGCTGCACATAATTTTTATACAGGTTGGCATTGCTTTTTGAAGCATCCCTGAATACCACTGAAGAAATCCTCCTGGATTTATCCCATTCTGTTTTGATCTTGTCGGCAGGAAAATTAAGTTCCGGAATAAAAATGGTTTCTCCTTTCTGGGTGCTTTTTTGCGTCATCACCACATACCATTTCTCACCATCGCTTTCCACAGTAGAGATATTGTATTTCTCATCATACTTTTCCTGTATCCACTTGGTTGGAAATTCTTCGCTCACCTTGAAGGATTGTTTTTCATAAACATCCAGTACCGAAAGTACCACGCACCATAAACCATTGGCATAAGCCAGGTCGGTAATATTATACCTGGTATTTTCTTTCCATTTATCCTTTACAAATTTTTCTATTTCTTCCCAGGTATACCGTGTAGCCCACGACTGGTATTTATAGCCGGTGTTGTTGGTAGAGATCACAAACCAGTTACCAGCTCCATAAGTTACTTTGGTAATGTGCTGACCTGCATCCCATTTTTTATTGACCCAGTCTGCAGGGAATTTAGTATCCCAATTCCAGGATATATCTGTTTTCACCGTTACTTTACTGGAAACTGCATACCATTTGCCGTTACCATATACCACTTCATTTACAACCTTGCTTTTCTTGGCCTCATCAAGAATGAATTGTTCAACTCCTTTCAGGTCATTAAAATAATTATAGGATTGCTCACCAGAACCCTGGGTCATTATAGCCGTCCAATTACTTTGGGAAAAAACAACGGATTGCAGCAGAAGCGCACAAATAAGTAGTGCAGTTCTCATAAGTTTTAGTTTTTTGCGTAAATTAAATAAAAATAATCCCCAATCCCAAACGTTAAGGCCATGACTGAGAAACTTTTACAATATATATGGCAAAACCAATATTTCGATACATCATCATTACATACTACCGATGGGGAAAAAGTAGAAATCATTTCTGCCGGGAAACTCAATACAGCTGCGGGTCCTGACTTTTCCGGAGCACTGATAAGAATTGGAGAAACCCTGCTTGCGGGCTCAGTTGAATTACATATAAAAACTTCTCTATGGAATAATCATGGTCACCAGTTTGATGATAATTATAAAAAAGTTGTTTTACATGTTGTTTACAACCATGATGATTTTTTTACTCCTTTCATTCCAGTACTGGAATTACAACCCCTGATCCCCACATTTTTATTGGAGCGGTATGACCTGTTAATGAGGTCGCAGCATTTTATTCCCTGTTCGGGATCAGTTCATACAGTAAATGAACTTGTATGGACAGCATGGAAGGAAAGACTCCTGGCTGAAAGGCTTTCCAGGAAGTCAGAAATGGTTTTGGGTTTTCTGGAACAGAATCATTTTCACTGGGAAGAAACTTTATGGTGGATGCTTGCCAGAAATTTCGGGAGCAGTACCAATGCTGATGCATTTGAATGCATGGCACGCTCCATACCTGTCAACATCCTTTCTAAGCATAAATCACAGCTAATTCAGCTTGAGGCCTTGCTATTGGGACAGGCCGGCCTGTTGCAAAGTGAATTCAATGAATCCTATCCATTACTTCTTCAAAGAGAGTACAGGTTCCTGCAAAGAAAATACCAGCTTCAAAGGATATCAATTCCCATGCAATTCATGAGAATGAGGCCTGCCAACTTTCCCACTGTCAGGCTTGCCCAATTAGCCGGTTTGATACATAATTCCTCCCAATTGTTTTCAACTTTCATAGAGACCGGTGAACTTCACAATATAAAAGACCTGTTACGATCAACTGCCAACGATTACTGGCATTATCATTACCGGCTTGATGAAGCATCTGAATATAAAATAAAGAACACAGGAGAGGAGATGATTCAGAATATCATAATCAATACCCTTGTTCCGGTATTGTTTGCATACGGCCTTTATCATAAAAATGAACAATATTGTAACAAGGCCATTAAATGGATGGAAGAACTGAAAGCAGAATCAAATGCGATCATTAAACGATTTGCGGAATTTAACATCCGTGCCGTTTCCGCCTGTGATTCACAGGCACTCCTGGAATTAAAAACAGCATACTGCGATCACAGGCAGTGTCTGAAATGCAGTATCGGAAATGCCTTATTAAAAACTGGCGATCATAATACCGAACGGGCTTTCTTATAGCCACCCCCTGCAGCTTTTTCCGGTGTCAGGTTACGGGAGCAGGAAGCCAGGATAAAAATAATAATGGCAAATAGCAGGATCCGGAAGATCCATAATTTAATAGTCATAGGTGCGGATTTGGATCTAAATCTAATTACTAAACCTTTCAATTCATAACAAAATGCTTGGTTTTATTACCTGGGAATTTTTCTATGACCAGCTGCCCCAGTCAATATTCACTTCTATTTCAGGGTGCAGACTGAGTTGAACAGGACAGGTACGGCCTGTATTTTTCAATATCTGTTTTGATTTATCATCGGTTTCCCTCAAACTTTCAGGAATATGAAAAAAAATGTTAATGGTGCCTACCCGCCTGGGATCTGATTTCATGATCTTTTCCACTTCAATACGGATGCCATTCAGATCAAAACCCAATGTTCTGGCTTTAATGCCCATAACCGTGACCATGCAGGTAGCAAGCGAAGTTGCCATAAGGTCGGTAGGTGAAAACCGCTCACCTTTTCCATTGTTATCTACAGGGGCATCCGTCTCAAAATGATCACCGGAACGAAGATGGGTACAAACCGTTCGCAGGTCTCCTGCGTATTCAACTGTTGATGTCATACTTTTTTGCCTAAATTTACGTTGAACAACATATTCTTATTGCGTGAAAAAAATAATTCTATTCCTGTTTGTTGCGGTTGCCGGCCTTGAAGGATCAGCCCAGGATTCCACTTCGAGGATGACCAGATCTGATAAAAAAGCAGAAAAAAGACAAAAGATCAATGCCATTATAAAACAGGAGGAAGAAGGTAATCTTTCTTTCCGTAAACAAAATTCCTTTGGCATCCAGCTCAGGACAAACGGATATGGATTTTTCTATGAACTGGGTAAAAGAAGATCACCAAGATATTCCAACCTTTACCTTTTTGAATTTACTGAGATCAAAGACCGTAAGGAAGATAAGTTAGGAGGTGCTGAAAATTTTTTCAGCAATTCTTATGTATTTGGCAAACAAAATAATTTCTACCAGTTCAAACTTGGGTTTGGACAACAATATATACTTGGTCAGAAAGGAAATAAAAACGGGGTTGCAGTAACTGCAAATGTCACCGCCGGACTTTCCATGGGATTGCTTAAGCCTTATTATCTGCAGGCCATTGATTCCGCAGGCCGTGAAGTAACCATCAGCTATGAACAGGACAGTATTACCTTTCTCGACCGTGGGTCCATAATTGGTGGAGCAGGTTTCACAAAAGGATGGAGTGAACTCAAATTAAAACCCGGACTATTTGTTAAAGCCGCATTGAGATTTGATTTCGGCCGGTACAACGAAAGGATACAGGCGCTTGAAATAGGAATGAGCGTTGAAGGCTTTGCTCAAAAGATCCCCATGCTGGTATACAATGAACCCAGACGGCTTTTCTTCCAAAGTCATATAGCTTTCGTTTTTGGAAGCAGGAAATAGAGAAGCTACCAACAACAAGCTGCGAGCTGTGAGACATCACCACTCTTTAGGTTTTTTCATCAATAATCAGGAAATTTGCAGCATTCTCTTGACTCTTGACTCTTGACTCTTGACT
>CAMPIQ010000130.1 GCA_946886475.1 uncultured Chitinophagales bacterium
CCCCTAAGATTTGATGACGAGTAATATCGTCAGTACGAGTAAGCAGTCGTGCAATAAAATTCATCCTAGTCAGCTTTGGTTCCCTCCAAGATACCTATAAAGGACCTATATAACAGTCAAGAGAGAAGCCCGGCAAAAAATAAAAAAAGCGGGATGCCTCCTGTGCGGAAGGACCTATTTAACATAAGATAAATTATAGGCAATAAACTATCTTTGAAATTTCCTGCCTATCCCTAATCAAAATGGCCGGTATCCACCGGCCATCATTGAAATATTATTGGTCTCAAAGAATCTATTGTTCAATATTCAAAACAGGTTTCAATGTGTCTACCGGTTTGGAATTGGTATCTATCACGGGCAGGTCGATGATAAATTTTGAACCGTCGCCAGGAATACTTTCAGCCCTGATCATTCCATTGTGCCGCTCAATGATCTTTTTACAAATGGATAATCCCACGCCACTGCCTTCAAACTCATGATAACTATGCAGCCGTTTGAATACAGTAAAGATCTCTTCGGCATATTTGCTGTCGAACCCGATGCCATTATCCTGTACAATGATCCTGTAATGATTCAGTCCATTGCTTTGCGAATAAATATGGATCCTGGGTACGATCCCGGCTTTCCGGAATTTAATGCCGTTGCTGATCAGGTTCTGGAATAACTGGCGCATCTGGCTTGGAATGCCCCAAACCTCCGGTAAGGGATCTACCTGCACCTGTGCAGCAGATTTTTCAATGTCGATCTCCATATCCGCCAGCACCTCATTCATCAGGCCATTCAATGAAATAAAAACAAAGTCCTCACTTCCTGAGGCGCCTCTTGAAAATCGCAGCAGGTCATTGATCAGGGATTGCATTCTTTCCGATGCCTTTACGATCTTTTCAAGGCTCCTGTGCAGTTCCTTATCCACAGCATCCCTGTATTTGGTCTGTATCTTATCGCTGAACACCAGGATCTTTCTTAAGGGCTCCTGTAAATCGTGCGAGGCCACATAGGCAAACCTGTCGAGTTCTTCAATGGTATTCTTCAGCTGGAAATTATTTTCAACCAGTTGCTGGTTCAACAAGCGGATCTTTTCTTCGGTAAGTCTTCTTTCCTCAACATCCTTTTCCAGTTTGCGGTTGGCGGAAAGCAATTTTTGTTCATGATTCAGCAACTGGTGTGTTTTCTGGTATAATTCAGCAAACACACTTACTTTATAACGCAGCAATTCAGGATTGATGGGCTTATAGATAAAATCAACACCACCCATTTTATATCCTTCGTACATTCTTTCCTCGCCCTGGTTATGCGCTGTAATAAATATGATTGGAATATGCCGTAGCTTTTCCCTTTCATAGATCAGTGAAGCTGTTTCAAAGCCATTCATATCCGGCATCTGAACATCCATTAAGATCAGTGTAAAATCGTGTTGCTGTAAAAGTATCTTCAATGCAGCCCTTCCCGAGCCTGCTTTTACAATGGTATAATCTTCCCTTTCCAGAATGGTTTCTATGGACAGGAGGTTATCTTCCCGGTCGTCCACGGCAAGGATCTTCACAGGTGATTTACTATCCGTTATATCATCTTTCCTGGTAATTTCCATTATTTTCATTTATATAACCACACTCTCATAAGTGATAACAACTGGTCTATTTTCACTGGTTTGGTAATGTAATCGGAGGCGCCTGCTTCAATACATTTTTCCCTGTCGCCCTTCATGGCTTTGGCCGTTACGGCAATGATGGGCAGGTGTGTGTTTTTATGCTCCCTCCTGATCTTTTGGGTGGTTTCATAACCATCCATTTCAGGCATCATGATATCCATAAGCACAATGTCAATATCACCATTCTCTCCAAGTATATCAATTGCTTCCTGGCCGCTTTCAGCGGTAATGGCATGTATATTATATCTTTCAAACGCGGTGGTGAGTGCAAACAGGTTTCTAACATCATCATCTACCACCAGCACTTTCTTATTGGCAAGCACATCTTCCTTCGACCTCAGGTTCTCTATGATCTTTTGTTTTTCAGGTAACAGGTCCTTATGGTCAAGGTGCAGATGCAGAACAGCTTCTTCCAGTAATAATTCAAGTGAATTCACATCCTTTAATAATATTCTGTTGGCATATTGTTTAAGCTGTGTTCTTTCCTTTGGTGAAAAATCCTTGGCCGAATAAATAATCACAGGCGTCATCTGCAATTTGTTGATATTATTTATTTGTGTCACAAATTCCAAACCACCAATATCCGGCAGCATAAAATCAACGGTAATGCAGTCATAAATATTATTGCGGATCAGCTCCAGCGCGTCCTCTCCTGAATTGGCAATTTCGATATGTATCATGTCTCCATTGTCAAGTATCCTGGCCATCTGAGAGGAATCGATCTCATTGTCCTCAACAATCAACAAACGCTTGGGCTTGCGGTTATGGTAATCAACAATATCATGGAACAAAACATCCAGTGCTTCATTCTTCAATGGCTTGAGATGAAAACTTCTGGCGCCTCTCTGCATGGCAAGCAGCCTGTTTTCCTCACCCGATATAAGGTGAACCGGAATATGCCTGAAGTTGATATCATTCTTAAAAAGATCCAGTATCCGCCAGCCGGAAGCATCGGGTAGTTTTACATCGAGCGTTACCGAGATCGGATTGTATTTATTGGTGAGATCAAATACATCACCAAAACTGGTGGCTACTACCACCTTACAGTCATACTCATGCGCTTTTTCAACCATGATCTTTGCAAAGCGCAGATCATCTTCCACCACCAGTACCACGTTATCATTACTCATTATATTATTACGGTCATCACCAATCTCATTGATGATCTCATTGAGCGGATCAAGATCTTTGACCTCCGTAACTTTTATGGTTGGAACAGAATGAATGTTTATATCATCGCTGCTTTCACCAAGCTTGTACTCGCTTATGGTTAAACTTGATTTGGGTTCCTTCTTCACCATGGTAGGGTTATAATCAATAGGCAGGAAAAGTGTAAAAGCACTTCCGCCGCCTACTTCACTTTCCAGTTCAATGGATCCTCCAAGCAGGTCTGCCAGACCTCGGCTGATGGACAATCCCAAACCTGTTCCTCCATATTTTCTTGAAGTGGAACCTTCCGCCTGCTGAAAGGCTTCAAATATGATGTTTTGCTTGTCCTTTGATATTCCTATGCCGGTATCGCTGATCTCAAAAGCAACTACTTTTCTTGCCCGGTCCAGATTGGGATTACCCGGTTTCCAGTTCTTATGGGCATCATAGATCTTCAGTTGCACACCGCCTTTTTCAGTGAACTTGAAGGCATTTGATAAAAGATTCTTGAGTATCTGGTTCAAACGCTGTACGTCGGTTTCAATGGTTTCCGGAAGGTCCGGATCCATTTCAATATTGAACCTGAGATTTTTATTTTCAGAAACGTGCTTGAATGTGGTTTCAACAAAGGAAGTGATCTCGTTGAACCGTACATTGATAAAGTCCGTTGAAATATAACCGGATTCAATTTTAGAAAGGTCAAGTATGTCGTTGATCAGCTGAATCAGGTCATCACCGCAACTATGGATGGTTTTGGCATAACGAACCTGTTTCTCGGAAAGATTCCCTTCCCTGTTCTCATACAATTGTTGTGCAAGGATCAGCAATGAGTTCAGTGGTGTACGCAACTCGTGCGACATGTTGGCAAGGAACTCCGATTTGTATTTGGAAGTAAGCTGCAGCTGTTCTGCTTTTTCTTCCAGCGAACGCCTGGCTTCTTCCACCTCTTTGTTCTTTGCTTCCACTTCTTCTTTTTGTTTTACAAGAAGGTGTGCTTTATCCTGCAATTCCTCGTTGGTCCTTCTTAATTCATCTGTAAGTGACTGGGATTGTTCCAGAAGTTCCTCGGTTCTTGTATTGGTTTCAATTGTATTCAATACAATACCAAGACTCTCTGTAAGCTGACTTAGAAAATCGAGGTGTGTTTCACTGAAATTATCAAATGAAGCCAGTTCAATAACGGCCTTGATCTCTTTTTCAAATAACACCGGCAATACTATTACACTCACCGGAGAAGATTCACCCAGGCCGGAACCTATCTTGATATAATCTTTGGGAACATTGGTTAGCAGTATCCTTTCTTTCTCTACGGCTACCTGTCCAACAAGTCCCTGTCCTAATGCAAATTCCTTTGAAATAGCAAGATCATCGCCATAAGCATAAGATGCAAAAAGTCTTAATTTTTTATTTTGTTCGTCTTCATCCTGTTCAAGGATATAGAACATACCCTGCTGTGCATTCACCACCTGTGCCAGCTCTGAAAGTATTCTCTTGGTTACCGTATTCAGGTCTTTCTGTCCCTGCAACATTTGGGTGAACTGCGCAAGGTTTGATTTCAGCCAGTCCTGTTCCTGGTTACGCAATGTTGTTTCCTTCAAATTGGCGATCATCTGGTTGATGGTGTCTTTTAATTCTTCCACCTCTCCCTGTGCTTCCACACGGATCATCTGGGTAAGATCACCCTTGGTTACCGCGGATGCAACATCGGAAATGGCACGTACCTGTGTTGTGAGGTTTTCCGCCAGCTGGTTCACATTTTCTGTAAGATTTTTCCATATACCAGATGCACCCGGTACGGATGCCTGTCCACCCAGTCTTCCTTCCACACCCACCTCTCTGGCCACGGTGGTTACCTGGTCGGCAAATACCGCGAGGGTATCAATCATTTCATTGATGGTATCAATCAACTGGGCCACCTCACCTCTTGAAACAATGGTAAGTTTTTGTTTGAGGTTACCCGTTGCCACGGCGGTTACCACTTTTGCAATACCACGCACCTGGTTGGTAAGGTTGGACGCCATCATGTTCACGGAGTCAGTAAGGTCCTTCCAGGTACCGCCCACGCCCTGCACTTCCGCCTGACCTCCAAGTTTTCCCTCCGTTCCCACTTCCCTGGCCACCCTTGTTACTTCAAATGCAAAGGAGTTCAGCTGGTCCACCATGGTATTGATGGTATTCTTCAGGTCAAGGATCTCTCCCTTTACGTCTATCGTTACTTTTTTGGAAAGGTCACCCGAAGCCACCGCTTTTGTAACCTCTGCAATATTCCGTACCTGTGAGGTGAGGTTACCGGTCATCTGGTTCACCGAATCGGTAAGGTCCTTCCACGTTCCGGCTACGCCTGGTACAAAGGCCTGTCCACCCAGCTTACCTTCCGAACCCACCTCACGGGCCACCCTTGTTACCTCCGATGCAAAGGCCCTCAGCTGATCCACCATGGTATTCAGTGTTTCTTTCAGCTGCAGCATCTCTCCTCTTACGTCCACCGTGATCTTACGGCTCATGTCACCATTGGCAACCGCAATGGCCACTTCTGCAATATTCCTAACCTGTCCGGTTAAATTAGAAGCCATTCCATTTACTGAATCGGTAAGATCCTTCCATGTACCTCCTACACCCGGCACGTTGGCCTGTCCGCCCAGTTTTCCATCCGTACCCACTTCTCTTGCCACCCTCGTTACTTCGGAGGCAAATCCACGAAGCTGGTCCACCATCGTATTGATGGTATTCTTTAATTCAAGCATCTCTCCTTTTACGTCCACTTCAATTTTACGCGACAGGTCACCATTGGCCACAGCGGTGGTTACCTCGGCTATGTTACGCACCTGTGAAGTAAGATTGGATGCCATTTTATTTACCGAATCTGTAAGATCTTTCCATAAGCCTTCCACTCCGGGCACATCGGCCTGGCCACCCAGCTTACCATCCGTACCAACCTCCCTTGCCACACGTACCACCTCCGAACCAAATGAGTTCAGCTGGTCCACCATCGTATTGATGGTATTTTTAAGTTCAAGTATCTCTCCTCTCACATCCACTGTGATTTTGCGGGAGAGATCACCTTTCGCCACCGCGGTTGTTACTTCGGCGATATTCCTTACCTGGCCGGTCAGGTTCGAAGCCATACCATTCACGGAATCTGTAAGGTCTTTCCAGGTACCGCCCACGCCTTCCACTTTTGCCTGACCACCCAGCTTACCCTCCGTACCTACTTCAAGGGCCACCCTGGTTACCTCTGAGGCAAATGAGTTCAACTGATCCACCATTGTATTGATGGTATTTTTTAAGTCAAGGATCTCACCCGCAGCATTAACCGTAATTTTTTTAGACAGGTCACCATTCGCCACCGCGGTAGTTACCTCTGCAATATTTCTTACCTGGCCGGTAAGGTTACCTGCCAGCTGGTTCACATTATCTGTTAAGTCTTTCCAGGTACCACCCACTCCCTTCACCGTGGCCTGTCCCCCAAGTTTACCTTCCGTTCCCACTTCAAGTGCCACACGGGTTACCTCTGAAGCAAAGGAGTTCAGCTGGTCCACCATGGTATTGATCACATCCTTGATCTGCAGGATCTCACCTTTTACATCAACCGTGATCTTTTGGGTAAGGTCACCATTTGCGATGGCTGTTGCAACTTTTGACACGTCGCGAAGCTGAACGGTAAGGTTACCGGCCAGCTGATTCACGTTATCCGTAAGATCTTTCCAAACACCACCCACTCCTTTCACCGTTGCCTGGCCACCCAGCTTACCTTCAGAGCCTACCTCGCGGGCAACACGGGTTACCTCGGCAGAAAATGAATTCAGCTGGTCCACCATGGTATTGATGGTATTTTTTAACTGCAGCATTTCCCCCCTTACATCCACGGTAATTTTCTTGGAGAGGTCGCCATTGGCCACAGCCGTTGTTACTTCGGCAATGTTCCGCACCTGTCCGGTAAGGTTAGATCCCATCTGGTTCACGGAGTCTGTAAGGTCCTTCCATGTTCCACCTACTCCTTCCACCTGTGCCTGTCCACCCAGCTTACCTTCCGTTCCCACTTCGAGTGCCACACGGGTAACCTCTGATGAAAAGGAGTTCAACTGGTCCACCATGGTATTGATGGTATTTTTCAGCTCAAGGATCTCACCCTGGGCATCCACTATAATTTTTTTAGAAAGGTCGCCTTTGGCCACAGCTGTTGTTACTTCCGCTATAGAACGAACCTGGGTGGTAAGGTTACCTGCCATTCCGTTCACCGAATCAGTCAGGTCTTTCCAAACACCGGCTACGCCTTTTACTTTAGCCTGTCCGCCAAGTTTTCCTTCCGAACCTACCTCACGGGCAACACGTGTTACCTCCATAGAGAAAAGATTCAGCTGTTTTACCATGTCGTTTACTTCCGTAGCAATACGGGCAAACTCTCCCTGTAAAACGTGCCCCCCGATCTGGAGGGGCATTTCCTGTGAAAGATTTCCTTTGGCCACAGAAGAAATTACGTGGGCAATTTCAATGGTGGGGTGAACAAGATCGGATATAAGACTATTGATTGATTCGGCGGCAGTGTCCCAAGATCCCCTGGCCACACGGGGTAATTCAACCCGGTGGTTAAGCTTACCTTGTTTACCAATAATTTTCCTTGCTTCGGTGAGTTCTTTTACAAGTATTTCATTGAGGGTGATAATGTCGTTGAGTGTATCATAAATTTTTCCAGGCAGACCTAAACCATCATTTGGCATTCTTACAGTGAAGTTGCCACCTTTCATTTCCGCCAGAACTTTTAATAAAGCTTTTGTATCAATAGCTTCCACCTCCTGCAAGGCAGATCTGGCAGCAGCACTGCCATTTGAAGATTTTTTGAGCGGCTTTTTCACAGAGGAATCCGCAACGACCTCTTCAGGCAAAACCGGTCGGGCAGGTGCACGTAATGCACCATTTGTTTTTGTTTTTTTGGTACTCATGGTAAAAGGGTGTAATTAGCTTTTCAAACCTAAACAAAAAAACGCTTCCCTATTCATCTATTTTGAGTTTTTTAACGTGAGAATGAACTAAATTCAAAAGACCATTGATTGTACCTAATAAATTGAGGGTTAAACTAATGGAAGGATCAGTTTACAAACGGGTGCTCATGATATCCCTGATGGCAAAGTCCGCTTCCGGAAACTGAAAACGAAATCCGGATTCTATCAGTTTTTTGGGATATACCCAGCGGCTTTTTA
Source organism: uncultured Chitinophagales bacterium (assembly GCA_946886475.1). The sequence goes on from CAMPIQ010000130.1 coordinate 7,996, forward strand.
ATACCAGTTCTGTTTCAGTACCTATTATGGACGCACCCAGTTCCAAAAGCCATTGTGGGGTAGATATTCCAAAACCTATACCATAGGTTTTTCGAATGATACGCATCAGCTCCTTGTTTTTTATGGCGCCCGGTGCTGTAACATTATACACCGAATTATTTTTTGCATGATCCGCAACCCATTCAGTTATTCTTGCAAAGTCCTGTTCATGTATCCATGAAACATATTGCTCCCCATTACCAATGCTGCCACCAAGTCCAAACCTGGCCAGGTTGATTAGTTTCGGCATCACTTCATCCCTCTTTCCAAGAACAATACCTGTTCTGAGTATAATTTTTTTTGTGTTTGTGAGCGGCAGGTCTAAAAATATTTTTTCCCAGGCCTTGCAAACATCAACAGAAAATCCGCTGCCAATATCACCGTGGTCCTCATCCTGCGGCCGGTCCTCTGCATGCCGGTAAATGGTAGCTGAAGCAAGGTTGATCCAGGTGCGGGGAGGATGTTGGAGTGAAGCCACTACCCGTCCCAATACAGATGTTGATTCCAGTCTTGATTGAAGAATCTCCTCACGGTTTTTTACTGTATAGCGGCAGTTAACATTTTTACCGCTTAGGTTTATCAGGAGATCACAATCTTCAAGCTGAGATTTCCATTGGCCTTCTGATCTTCCATCCCAGGTAGTGTACATAATATTTTTATCCGATGCCTGCTGACGCCTGCTTAAGATGATGATCTTTTCCGCTTTGTCCCTGTAATAACCGGTTAGCACCTGTCCCAGGTAACCCGAACCGCCTGCCAATACAATTTTATTGACATATAATAATACAATTAATAAAATGAGCCTGTATAATACCCATGTAATGCTGATACCAGATTTTATTCCAAGCAGTTTTGTTCTTCTGATATGTTCAACCAGCATCAATGCTGCAATGAAAAGAAAATAAACAGCATAAAATATGGAGTTCATATCCACGAATGCCGATAACAGCAATGCCGGTAATAATAACAATCCACCAGCAATAGATATGGTCATCATATTGCCAATGTAATCCCATGTTCTATTCCTGTTCCAGATGGAAATGAATAACCATTGCCAGAATACCTGGCCACCGCAAATCACGAACTCCCGGTAAAAATTACTCCCTGGCATCATATCATTCAATAAATGACTGTAGTTAAATAAAATGAATGCGGTGAATACCCATGCAAAAACAAGATAGGCCATACGGTAACCCGAATGAAATGCAGGAGCATGGCCTTCGCCATCAGATGAAGACGGAATGATCACCCGCCTGTTGTAGGATATAAATTTATAGAGCTTGCCGGCCAGCCATTTAAAAGGCCTGCATGCCAGCAAAGGTTTGAAAGCGGGAAATGAATTCTCAAATACAAGAAACATGCTGTCGATACCATAATGAACCGCGCCTGTGTTCCTGTTGATCAGCGCAATTTCATTCACAGCTTTACCCATATCGATCATTGATGCATATGCCTGGGGCATGTGCTGGTAGGTATCCCTTCCCTTTTCATCCAGCATCCCCGTTTTTATAAATACGCCTGTATAAGCCCTGCACATAGGGCAAACAGCGTCGTAAAAAATGGTGTGATCTTTCAATGTTTTCATATTTTCAATATTTTATGAAACTTGATAATAAAAAAATTATTTGAGCAATTTAAGAATAGCTCCAAAGAACCAGTTTTCTTCAGCCTTCATCATTGTCTCCATGCTTTTATCGATCTTGAATGCAAAGGCATTGATATCACCAACAGTTTTTGCAAATTGTTTAGCTTCCACTGTATGCTCATCCACCTTTTCAATTTGTGAGAGTTCGCGCAACAGGGGTTCTATCTCTCTTTTTTTTCTTTCCCTGGCGATCCTTTTTGCTACTTCCCAGATATCTTTCTCTGCTTTGAAGTATTCCTTTCTGTCACCCGGAACGGTTTGGCGGTAAATCAGATTCCAGTTCATCAATTCCCTGAGATTGATATTGGCATTACCACGGGAAATACTGAGTTCATCCATCACATCATCTGTGGTCAGTGCCTTGTCGGTAGACAGTAACAAAGCATGCACCTGCGCCATGGTGCGGTTGATGCCCCACTCACCGCCCAGTCTGGCCCAGGTTTGAATAAATTGCTTTTTTGCCTCTTTCAGTTTCATGCATTAAAATTACTAAAGTTTTTGAATTTTCAATAAATAATGAAAATTAATTTTCATTTCGCGTAAAGACGGGGGCTTTTGATCAAAGTCATAAAAAAACTACATGTTCCCGGCATAATTTCAGTAAAATTCCATTCATGATAAAGAAACTGTTAATTGGTTTGCTGGTCATTCTGGTCATTTCACAATTTA
>CAMPIQ010000131.1 GCA_946886475.1 uncultured Chitinophagales bacterium
CTGTATTATTTAATTTCATTACAACCTCCTGCCGGCTTCTCTCCTCTTTCTCTTTCCCGTTCTCTTTCTCTCACCTAAGCATCTCATCCAGTTTTTTATAAATGGCTTCATCTTCTCCAACGAATCTGGCTACTATCTTTCCCTGTGGATCTACAATGATCTTGGTAGGAAAGCCGGCCACACTGTACCTGAGAATATAATCCTCATCCTTTCTACTTAGAACATGGTGCCACTGATACAATTTATTTTTATCCAGGAAAGCTTTCCACCTTGTTCCGTCATCAGATTCCTGTGCCACGCCCACAATTTCCATTTTGTCCCTGAACTTATCAAGGTACTCCTTCATTCTTGGCATACCGGCTATACAGGGACCACACCAGGTACCCCAAAAATCTATGACCACATATTTTCCTTTCAGAGAAGCAAGATCGAAACGTTTTCCATCATAAGTATAGGTGGTATTGATCTCAGGAGCTGGTTTACCAATGGCAGTGGCCCGTATTCCTTCCACTCTTTTTGATGCATCTGCATAAAAAGGAACAGCTTTAAGATCTTCATGATCTAAGTTTTCAAATAAGCTGATTGCCGTTTCATTTGAAACCTGCGACCGCAACATCAGATCTTCAAGCGTCCAGGCAGACACAAATGAAGAAGGATTTTCTTTTATAAATTCCTGTTTGATATTCAATACAGCCTTGCTTAATTTCTCTATTGCCTGATCAGCCATCCGGATGTCCATTGAATCGGTGATGACCTTGTTGGCCAGCTTTACACTCCAATTCACACTTTCATTCAATAAAGGATAGATTTCACTATTCAATTTTGCAAGGTCATTATTCGCCGCATCACCAGAAGGATAAGCATTCACAAAATCTGTGATCATCCCGGAAAACTTTACGTGGGCACCAGGAAAGGCAATAAATTGTAAGAGTGAAGATTTGGCGGGGAAATATCCGCGTTCTGTTCTTTTCACCACCCGGTCAACATTAGGACTTATGGATATCATTGTGATCTCATCAATCTTCCTGGTATAGCTGAAGATGCCCTCCTTTACCAATATAGAATCCCGAATCAGTTTACCTTTTTCGTCCTTAAAAGAAACAAACATCTTTTTTGAATCCAGCCCGGTTATCTTACCTGAAACAGTAAAACTATTTTCCTGGGCAATCAAAGACCGGGACAGAAACAGGAGGAAAACGATCAATAAATTTTTCATTATTTCTTTTGAGATGATGGTATTTTTTCAGTCTGTTTAGATCAATAATTATCCCTTTCCATCAGGTTTAGTTATCGTTCAAGAAGTGAAGAGATCATATTTTCAAGCACCTCCTCATTGTTTCCATCTGTCCTGAAATTGGAAAACATGATTTTGCCATTTCCATCGATCAGAAAATTGACCGGTGCGGCGTTGCGGTTATCGAGCGGACCTTTCTTCCAGTTGTCTGCGTCTCTAAGCGGAATGAAACTATAACCTGTTGACTTCATAAAAGGAAGCACGTATTCATCCTGGTCCTCAACGATGTTTATACCCAGGTAGACAAAATCCTTCCCCTTGAATTTTCCAACCACATTTTCAAAATGCGGAAACTCTCCACGGCATGGTCCGCAACCCGGAAACCAGTAGGTAAGCAAAACCACCTTGCCTTTGTAATCGGAAAGTGAAGAAGGATTCTTTGTATAATAATTCTCCAATGAAAAATTGGGAGCCTGCTTTGCGGATGTATCCCTGATAAACCAGATATCTTTTTCTACAGCTTTTTTGTCCCTGCCTGATTTTTTTCCATAACTGATCAATTGTTCATTCAGCTTTGAAGAGGGTTCTTTTACAATTGCAGATAGAAGGTTTTGATATGCTTCATCCGTTTTACCGGCAGCATCCAGTACAGTTGATTTAAAAAGTAAAATATATTCTTTCGCTGAAGAATACCGGGGTACAACAATTTTTTCCGTCAGCTCCAGCGCTTCTGTTGCCTTTCCCTGTTTCAAAAGTGCATCGGCCTGCAACAGATTCGTTGCGGTAAGCAGGTTGCTTTCCCATGACTTTACACTACGGGCATCCTTAGCTTTCAAAACAAGCATTGACTGAGCCAGTGCAATGGCCTGTTGAGGATTTTGCTGAAGCAGAAGATTAAAATATTCAGACATGCCTGAACTTGTCCAGCTGAACTGATCGGCAGGGAATTCTTTTTTCTGGAGTTCGTAAAATTTAACCTTTGATGCGGGATCTTTTGTACGGTTAGCCAGCCAGTATAAAGCCTGCGCGCCTCTTTCTGTTTTTGGAAAATCTTTGGCCACCTGTAAACTCAGCTTCCTGTATTTTTCATAATCTGAATCAGAAAAATTATTAGCATAATAAAATGCATAATCCGCGCTTTTGGGATTGGCATTCTTTGCCTTTAACAAAAAATCCTCAGCTGCTTTTGAGTCACCCCAGCGTTCCGCATCTATCCAGAGATCGAAGTATGCTTTGTCAAACTTTGGATCTATTTCAACAGCTTTTAAAAGGTAGGGCTTTGCTTTTGGACTTTCTTTTCCGGCAAATGCATGACCTAAGGCATAAGCCACAGCAGCTGACTTCGGAAACTTCTTCATCCAGGCTTCATACTGCGCTATGAATTCCTTGTTTTCCGGCACACCCCATTTGGTAAATTTTGAAGCCCGGAGGTAAGCTTCGTGTGCCTCCAGGTTATCAGGGTTGGCTTCAATATCATTTTTAAGCCGTTGCAGCATGGCAGCCGAATCTTCCATAACTGCATCGTTGTTTGCCGGCGCCTGCGCGCTACTAATAAATGGCAGGGCAAATAACAAGGCTGTTGCCAGAAATAAATACTTTTTCATAACATTTATTTTAAGTGAATGCAATGTTCACTATGAAACAGGATTAATAATTGTTTTGTTCTATCGCGCCATTGCTGGATATGATCTCTGTACGCGGAATAGGTGCCGCATATCTTTTTGAATTTGCCGGTAAGGTGTAAACGGAAACAGGTTCTGATGTCAACACCGCTGAATTGGTATATGGATAGAATGTTTTTGACAAAACCACATCATCATTCGGATCATCATTGTTATTATATCTCCTGAGGTCGTACCAGCGTTGAACAAAAGGCATTTCCCTTCTTCTTTCATCAATTACTTTTTTAATGGCATCGCCAGCGCCGGAAGCGGTAAGGTTTACCCATGATCCGGGCACCATTCTTTTTGCTCTCAGCGTATTCAATGCCGTCATGGCACCGGCAACGTCATTGGTACGTGCCAGCGCTTCCGCTTTTATCAGGTACATTTCAGCCACCGTTGGACCAGAGGGAATCCTGTCCTTAAAAAAGAAGATATAACCGGGATACTCATAAGAAGGTTTTGTCATACCCCTGTCGTATGAATAACCTTCCACTATATGATACTTATATCGCAGGTCGTTGGTCTGATCGTACAGGTTCAACAACTCTTCGCTTGGTATGTACCACCATGATTCATGGTTCAGCATTCTGAAATAAAGAAACTCCTTCCATGCCAGCATATCACTAAAATCAACCTGGTTATTGTGCGTATAAGGATACTGCACGGTATATGATGACTGTTGTGGTGTTCCTGAATTCAGGGTTAATGTCTGGGGATTGCCATACGTCATTTCAGAATTATAATCTACCAGCACACTGTATTCTGCCAGAGCGGCATTGGCATGTTCGATGGCTTTTGCATAATTAAACCTGTTGAGATAATACCTTGCTGCAAAACCATTCACCCCTGCCTTACTTGCGCGCCAGTGTCTTGGTTTTGATGTTTGCAGTGTTACATTGGTTTTAAGTGCTTCTGTAAGATCTGCTTCTATCTGCTCATAAACCACGTGAAGGGGTTGCCTTTCAAAAGGTTCTTCAAAACTTGTGGAGAGTTTAATGGGTAAGCCCTGCGCATTCTTATTGGCTTCTGTATAAGGAAGGCAATACGTATTTGCAAGCACCCAATAGCTGTAGGCCCTGATAAAATGTGCGTCAGCTTTCAGGGCAGCTTTTTCTTCAGCCGTACCGGTTACATCATCCACGTAATCCAGCACCATATTGGCCGAAAAAATCTTCCTGTATTCCCCACTCCAAAAACCTTCTCTTGTATCGTCGGGTAAATAAGGAATATCCCAAAGCATAAACTCAATGGTTGCCATGGAAGAAAAAGTACCAGGCCTGGCATCGTACAACTGTTTGGTTAATCCATAATCATCCGTACTGTATATAGCCGTTCTGTTACCTTCCGAATAAAAACTGGTATACGAATTCAATAAAGCATCTAACTGGGCAGTGGTAGTTACCACCAGGGAGGTGGTTTTAGACGGAGCCGCATCTAAAAATTTTACACAGGATGTAAAAAAACCTGAGAAAATAAAGATGGCCGCTGATAAAACGATATAATGAATTGATTTTTTCATGTTGCTGATTTTTTAAAATTCACATTTAAAGCCAATGGTAAGTCTGGGTCTTGGGTTCATGGTGCCCAGAGGGAATTCAGGATCTTCCTTTACATCGTTGGCATAAAGTGTGAAAAGATCGTTACCCTGTGCATACACCATTACCCTGGCCATGTTGAATTTTTTTAAGGAACTGAGTGGAAGCGTGTAGGTAAGATTCACTTCCTGCATTCTGATATGAGATGCGCTTTCGATCAGGTAATCCAGATACTGGTGGAAGCGGTCCCAGAAATAATACCGGGGCTCATTGGTATTATATGGAAGCGGAACTATTTGAGATGGATCGCCATTCATTACTTCAGACAGTTTGTTGTTCGGCAATACCCTCGACGTCCAGGTAGGCGGATAATTAAAGCCCATACGCTGGAATACATGACCAAACTTTCCTGTTACTATGAATGAAAGACTGAAATCATAAATATCAAAAGCATTCATAAAACCTAGTGTATAGGGTGCAACGGTGGTTCCGGGATTCACCATATAATCACGTCCATCACCGGGTGTAAATGCTCCGAAATCATAGGTGGTGCCTTTGTCTCCCATTACTGTTGGCTGGTTGTTTACAATACCGGCGTATTGAAACCTCCAGATAGAATTGGCATCTTCACCTACTACATAAGCGCCTGTTCCTCCCGAATACAAAGTTGAAGCCGGGTATCTTGCAACAAACAACCTGGTGATCTTATTCTTATTGTAAGCAAAACTCAGGTTACCTCTCCAGCTGATATTTTTATTGATATTCAGATAGGTTCCTAATTCCAGTTCAACCCCCTTATTGGTCATTTCTGCATTGTTCAACTTCTGGCTGGTGGTACCATTGATAGCTGGTATGGATAACTGTGCAATCAGGTCTTTTCCATATTTACTATAGAGATCGATCTTACCAAACAACCGGTTTTTGAAAATGGAATAATCAAGACCTATATTCCAGGTACCTGTTTTTTCCCAGCGCAGTGTTGGATTACCATAACTTGAAATGGTAGCTGTAAAATCACCGGAATAAACATTTGGCGCTCCGGCAGTGGAGATCAATGGCCTGAAGGATGTTGACCGGTCAACATTCCCGTTGTAACCATATGTTGCTCTTACATTCAGCCGGTCAACCCAAGACACACTCCTCATAAAATCTTCCCTGTATATCTGCCATCCGAAACCAACAGACCAGAAAGGAGCGTATCGGTATGCCGGATCATCGGTAATCAAATTAGAAGCGTCGGTGCGGTAGCTTCCGGATAAAGTATATTTCCTGTTATAGGTATAAGCTGCATTTCCAAAAACAGAAAAATATCTTTCTGTACGGTAGGCAAATGAATTGGTGTAAGCAAATGTCTGGTTAGATCCCATCCAGTTCCTTATGGGTGAGAAACTGCCTCCCGGTCCATTAGGAAAATTTCCAACCGTTAAGGTGTTATCATTATAACCGTATGCCGTTGGATTAGCGAAGGTTTCTGATACAATATTGTTTACTTCCGTACCGGCCAGGAAGTTGACCTCATGATCATCCAGAAATACTTCATTGTAGTTTACCTGGCCTCTTAAATTATAGGATTGAATTTTAGACCTGTTCTGTGTAAGGATGCCACCTTTTGGAAGATTCATTGTAAAGGTGTTTGGCGTTACTCCGCGGTTCCAGTAGGTTGCCACATTTACGGTGTTTCTTACATAAAAAGTATTCTCGTTGTAATAACCTCTGTTAAACGTGTTGAATAGTTCATATTGTCCTTTGGCATCCAGGGTGAGTCCTTTGATGATCTTAAATCTTAAACCCGCCTGAACCCTTGTGTTCAACTGCTCTGTAGTAAGTTCCCTGTTTTGAATTTCCTGAATGGGATTGTATGTCCAGTCGGTATAGGGAAATTTATCCATCGGCACCAACCGTTCAAGAATTGGTGTATAATGCCTGTTGATATTATTAAGCGAACCATCTGCATTTACCAGCATGTCGTAAGGCGACATGCCCTGAATATCTCCCAGGCCAACACCACTGTTCTTTGCTTTGTTGAAATAGGCCATGCCCGACAAACTGAATTCCATCCAGTTAAACACTTCAGCGCTATTTCTGAAATTGACCATGTATTGTTTATTATTGGTCTCTTTGAAATTTGACTGGTTGTCCTGGTACATCAGTGACAGCGCATTGCTCATTCTTGCTGAGGCGCCGGATAAGGTAATATTGTACTGCGTGTTTACAGGATTGGCCAAAAGATGATCTGATATCTGGGCACGATTGTCGAGTAATTTCAATGCTTCCAGTTGTGCATCTCTTTCCGCTGTGGTTATGTAACCAAAATTGGCCTCATTCAATGCGATACCGGCCTGCGAAAAAGCAAAGCTATTATCCTGAAGAGAGTTTGGATTTTGCAAAACCCTCCAGTTGGTATAAGCTATTTTTTCGTACTCTACGGTTTCCGCTGAGGAAGCAAGTGGTCTTATATAATCAATATCAAATTTTTTACCTACCCTGGTAAAGACTGAAAAATCTACTTTAAGCGGGGTTCCTTTCCTGGCTTTTTTAGTTACGATAACAATTACTCCATTGGCAGAGCGGGCACCCCAGATGGATGCAGCTGCTGCATCTTTCAATATAGTAATACTTTCAACATCGTTTGGATTCACTGAATTAAAATCGCCCTGTATAGGAAAGCCATCTACAACCACCAGTGGTTGCGAATTGGCATACAGGCTGGTTAAACCCCTTATCTCAAAACTGGGATTCCCATTCACATCCAGTGTGCTTTGCAAACCTGCCGTGGTTCCTATTAAACGCTGGGCAATATTGGTACTTGGTTTTTCCAGTTGATCGCGGCTGATAACTGCATATGAACCTGTAGCACGTTCCCTGGAAATGGTTTGAAAACCTGTACTTGCAGATACTGTTACATCGCCAAGCGCAGTTATTCTTGTTTTCAGGCTGACGTCACCCAACAGGGTTCTGTTATTTACAGCCAGTTCAAATGTTTCCACATTGACGCCTGAAAAAACCAGCCGGCTGTTCTCATTAATATTCTTAAGCGTAAATGTTCCGTTCGCATCCGTGAAGGTAGCTCTTCTGCTTCCCTTAACTGATACGGTAACACCTTCAATAGGTTCGCCCTTATCATTTACCACGCGTCCCTGAACATCAATAGGCGGTGGGAAATTCTCAAATGGATTGATAGAAAATTTCTCCGTGAAGGTTTTTTCTTTTATGATGATTGTGCCGTCAACAATTGACAGACTAAAATCTTCCACAGGCAGGCAAAGATTAATGACCTGGTCTACCGGCATATCCCTCACCCTGATGGTAACCTTGCCTGCCTTGCTGAGCACTTCTTCTTCAACAAAGAAATTCAGGCCCGTTTGTTTTTGAATTTCCTTAAATACCTTTTTTACAGGCGCATCTTTAACATTGAGTGTTACCGTTTGTCCTTCCACTCGGGCAGCAATTTGAAGAGAAGCTGCAAGGAACAGTATTGCGGTTAGTGTCATAATCCGCAGGATTTTAAAATTTACTTGTACTCTTAGACATAAGAGTTTGCAGAGAGCAGTCATTTGCATCGTTTGCAGTTTTTGGTGTAGAAAAATTATTTTTTATCTTTTCAAAAGCAGTGCAAACGCAGCAATAAGTAATTTAGTCCTTATTGACAGTTTGCACAATTAATTTTTTACCATCTACCTTATAACTAAGACCAGCGGGTCCGCCTGCCCTGAGCGCTTGGAGTACAGACCCCAGCGTGCTGTTGCGGCTAACAATTCCAAAAAATTTCTTATCCGTTAGCTTTCCCCTGATTTCAACTTCTATATCATACCACCTGGAAAATTCACGCAGAATTTTATTGATGTCGGAATATTCGAAATTGAACAATCCATTTTTCCAGGCAATAACGGCTTCCACGTCTATATTGTTATTAATAATTATTTGATGATCAGTTGCGTCATTATAGGCAATAGCCTGTTGGGATGGATTTAAGATCACCGGTTTGCCGGCCTTCTTTACCAGCACCCTTCCTTCCAGCAACGTTGTTTTGATAACCTCTTCATCATGATAGGCATTAATATTAAAATGGGTACCCAATACCTCCACGTCCAGGTCATTTACGGCTACCTTAAAAGGTTTGGAAGGATCATGCGCCACTTCAAAATATGCTTCTCCAATAATTGAGATCTTTCTTTCCATATCCAGAAATGCTGTTGGGAATGTAATGGAAGAAGCAGCGTTCAGCCAGACCCTTGTGCCATCTGCCAGTTCCAGCTGATACTGGCCTCCGCGAGGCGTTGAAATGGTATTGTAAAGAACCTGTTGTGAACTTGTTTCCTTATCATAAGTAACCATTCCACCGATCTTAATAATCCTCACACCACCCTGATTGGCCAGCGTTCCATTCATAACGGAATCCAACAGGATCTGCCTCCCATCTGCCAGGGTAAGTATGGCTCTGTCACCACCCGGTTGTATATCATTCTCTTTTTTTATATCTGAAGGGATCGCTGCAACGGGTTCTTTGTTTTCATTTATTAACAGGATTGCCGTTAAACAGATCAGACCCAGAAATGCTGCCGCTATTCCTATTGCTATGATCTTTCTTCTACGAGCGCCTGGTTTATACACTCCGGCATTCATGTCTTTCACCGGTGCGATGGCTGTACCTGATCGCAATTCAGACATCATGTTATTGAAATGACGGTCAAATGAAACCTGCGGCAGTGCGCCTGTCCCATTTTCCTCTTCCCATATAACTTTCAATGCATCGCTGAAAGCCTGGCTGGGTTCTTTGGCCATTTCCAGGATCAACTCAAGCTCCTCCCTGGAACAGGTATTGTTCACATATTTCCTGATCAGCTGGTTCAGGTCGAGGCCTGGTTCATTTGACATCATAAGTGTATAGAATAAGACATACGTCCATTAGCATGACGTAAAAGTTATTTAGTACTACTACCCGTTTCTAACTTTTTTTATTTATTTTTTCAGAACCTGAGCAAGTGCCGCTAACAAGATAGCCATGGGGAGGTTGGCAGATAAGTAGGATTTGATAAATTGCCTGGCTTCTACAATCGTATTGGCGACCGTATTTTTAGAAATGCCCAGTTCTTCTGCTATCCGGGCATGGGTGAGTCCCTCCTCCCGGCTTAGCTGGAATATCTTTCTGCGTTGCGGCGGAAGCAGATCAATGGCTTCGCGGATCTTTTTTTCATACTCCTGCAGGAGTAGCCTGCTGTCGGTTTGCGACTGTGACGGAATTTCTATCTGGTCATAAAGAAGTGAACCAAGTTGCTTGTCTTTTGCTGCGGCACGGAAAAAATCTATGCTTTTATTATAAGCTACCTTAAATAAAAACCCATCCAGGTTTTCAATATCAGCGAGGAGGTCCCGTCCGAGCCATAATTTTAAAAACACATCCATCACCAGTTCTTCTGCTACATTTTTGGATTTAACCATTTTGAAAATGTACTGGTACAAACGATGATGATAGCGGTCAAACAGGGCTTTGAACGCCTGTTCATCGCCAAGCGCAACCTGTTTTTGTAATTCGTATGCATTATGATCAGTAGTATCACCCACAGGCCTAAAGTAGGGAAAATGTTTGAAGCGGTATTTGCATTACTTAAACAACATCATTGTTATATATAATTAATTACATCATAAAATTTTTTGATACCAGATCAAAAAACAACACCAGGGTGGTAGATATCATGCGGCAAAGATGTACATAGCGATGGAGCATCAATGGGATAGATATGTATCTGTAATGGAGATAACCCTGTACCTGTAATGTAGATAGCCATGTAGCTGCAATGTAAATAGGCATGTAGCTGTAATGTAGATAGCCATGTAGCTGTATAGGAGTAGCTATGGGCCTGTAATTAAAAA
>CAMPIQ010000132.1 GCA_946886475.1 uncultured Chitinophagales bacterium
AAAACCCCCCCCCCCCCCCCCACACACACCCTCGACTAGTCGTGGCAGCGTCAGATGTGTATAAGAGACAGGCCTTATAATTAATTATGAAAATAAGTACCCTGATTTTTTGTTCTTTATTCGCCCTGATCGCTAATGCCCAGACAAAAGAAGCGGAATTCAAAAAGATGGAAACGCTTCTGAAGCAATCCAATGGCGTAACAACTTCTGATTTAAAAATTATAGAGAGTGTTTTTTCAGAGACCTCGGTAAAAGTTAAAGTTAATAGCGGCGGGAAAGCAGCATCTATCAATTATTCAGGAATGGATTGGGATGGCTTTGAATTCTCTATTGAAGAAATGGAGGACAATGAGGAGGTGTTAGAGCTTATGATATCTTTTGAAGAGACTTTCAAATTTGCTTATTATGAAAATAATAAACTGACAGAAGAGGATACGGATGATATGATCAGTTTATATTTTAAGGCCTCTCAGGCAGCACAGATAAAAAAGCAGATGGAAGAACTGCAGGCCTACACCTGGAAATCTTTCAATAAGGTAAGGGGTTTTGATAAAAATGAACTGGTGTCGTTCATCACAAAGAACCTGAATACCGCAGTGGAGGATATCGATTGTAAAGTTAAGTCAGTAACGGGCTGTGAGATCAGTTTTGTATCTGAAGAAGGCGACGAGATCGTTTTACAAACTAAAAACATGAAGATCCATGAAAAGGAATTCCTGAGCGACGAATACCTTATTTGTTATGGTAAGCAAACCGCCGTTGTTAAAACAAAGATAGGCCGCACTTATAAATCCCAGAACATGGAGCACCCGGAGCTTGAATTAGTTTTTGATGACAACTCCATATTTGAAATGCCCCGGCTTCTTGAATTTGCAATAAAGCGATTGGCAGCATATTGTAATAATTAGGTCAAAACTCAAAATGCAAAATTCAAAGGGCATCGATTACCTGCTTTTGAATTTTGCATTTTACATTTTGCATTTTGAATTTGCATTTTGACACTTCCTTCGTAAGTGCATGCTTTTTAATTACTCGCTCACCAAAAACTTTACCACCGCCCTTTCCGTTCTGGCAATATATATTCCATTTTTTAAAAAAGAAGCAGGTAGCAGCCAGGTTTCTGCTTTGGCCGAAAAGATTTTCCGGTAAATGCATTTTCCGGTGAGGTCAAAGATGCTGAACGTATCATTTTTATCCATGCCTCCATGAATAAACAACTGTTGCGATGAAGGATCATAGCCAATGGTTTGTTCCCTGTTTTTTATATTCACTTCCTTAATCATGGAATAGCTGGTGCTTAAATTTTTTACCTGCTTTATCCTGTACTGGTATTTCCCGTTTGCTACAGGAATATCCCTGAAACTATATTCCGTTTTATTTTCGATGGCTGGTATCCTGGTAAGTAAATGCCAAAAACCTTCCTTGCGGCGCTCCACTAAAAAATAAGAAGGGGAATAGCTGGTTACTGCCCATTGTAATGTAACATTATTTGCAGTTGTGCTGAGCCTGAAAAAACGCCAGCCTGCATCAAGAAAAACGGCACCACAACTGGAGACCATGATCGATTCCCTGTATTCATAATTTGCAACCAGACTGCCGGCAGTTCCATCCATTCCTGTACTGGATGCACAGGTAGAATTGATCTTGGCACCTTTTACACCACCTGCAACATTTATGGTTCCTGCCGGCTGAATGCCGGAAAAATAGATAACGCCGCCACTACCACCGCCTCCTTCGCCATAACACCTGCCCGAGATCACTTCATCATCTACCAGTCCGCCATTTCCACCATTGGCTTCGACGGCTACCAGATCAGTGTAATCAGCAACCGACATGATGATGGTGCCTCCACCACCACCACCCGAAGCGCCATCACCGTATGTATTTCCACCTGCAGCACCATTTGCTGAAATGGTATAACCATTTGATACCAGCGTTTGAGCCTGGATAAAAATGATCCCGCCACCATTACCGCCACCCGATGATGAAATGGTGTTATTGGCATGGCCTGCACCACCACCTCCTCCAAAAAAGATCTTTTCCCCGGCGTTGCTGTTTAATGCATATCCACCAATACCTGCATGCTGACCTGCACAACCTGTAGTACTCAGGTTATCGCCTCCTTTTCCTGCAGCCGCCAGGTTGCTTCCCCCTCCACCGCCATTGTTATGATTATTTCCCCCTCCACCGCCATTTGAGGAGGCGCCCTTACCACCACTCAGGGTAATTATAAGGTCTGAAACTGATTCTCCTTTATAACCACCCCGCTGAACATTGGAATAAAATACATAAGTACTGGGTCTGGGATCGTATGCATAATTTTGAAATGCATTGGTGGCACAGCCACCGGCATCTTTATAAAATGATCCGCCTTTAAAGCCTTTTGCGGAAGCAGTCAGCGGTGCATTTAGTGTAAGCGTTCCTGAAACAATTACAGCAAGCACACCACCCTTACCACTGGCGCTATCCCAGACGGCAGCTTCCAGTGCGCCGGTAACATTTGCGGAAGCATATTTTGCAATTTTTATTAACTGCACTTTATCTGCCACTGTATAGGTGCGTAATAATTGTTGAAGTAAAAAAACAGAATCACCACGAACCGCACAAACGGTGGCCAGTTCATAGTTACCTGCATCATTCATAGAAGAAACCGAACCGAAACTGCCTGAGGTAGTAGTGGTATTTACAGCGGCGCCTTTCATTTGAATGATCATAACGCGGTCACTCACAGCAATACCGCTAACATGATCCAGTCTGATACCGGAGTTGGTATAATTGATGCCTGTTACCTTATGATAAGTATTCACCACACCACTGATATTGGTTTGGCAGAACAGGCTGCAGGGAAGCAACCAGAAAAGGGTTATCAAAGGATATAAGCGCATACAGTCGGTGCAGGTAAATTACAAAGGATTTATGGGGCATACAACGTATTTTCACGAGTGTTTGATATCGTAGTTTTTTTTGAAATTGCTGTACTAAATCGTTCATTTATCAGGCCGGTAAAAATCTCTTTTGCTAAGAAGATTTTTTTATGGGAAAATATCTGAAACATGATAATAACCTGTTTCCTGATGCTGATTGCAGTGCCGCATCCGGCCATTAAAATTGCCGTATTCGCACCCTTATTGAATCAAAATTCATTGGCACCTTTGTTAAGTCAGGTTGATGGAAAAATTATCAGTTTGATGAGTGGAGCAGCAACCACTATAAAAAACGGGCATCACCGAAAGGCCAAATGAGTAGGAAATAAAAATATTGTTATGTCAGATAATACTGTTTCGTTGCACCGGATACTGAAAGCAGCGCCGGAAAAAGTTTTCCGCGCATTTACGGAGTCCAGTGCTATGGCAGCCTGGTTGCCTCCTTATGGATTTCTTTGTACTGTTCATGAAATGGATGTAAAAGTGGGTGGAAGCTTCAGGATGTCTTTCCATAATTTTTCTACCGGTAACGGTCATTCTTTCGGAGGAAAATATATTGAGATCAAACCCAACGAGTTTTTAAAGTATTCAGACAGGTTTGATGATCCTAATCTTCCCGGTGAAATGATGACTTCCGTATGGTTGAAAAAGGTTTCTGCCGGTACTGAAATGAAAATCGTACAGGAAGGGATTCCTTCTGTTATCCCCGTTGAAATGTGTTACCTGGGCTGGCAGGATTCCCTGGATAAATTAACCAGACTGGTGGAGCCGGTGATTCCTGATGCTTAATTCGTCAATCGTCAATCGGTAATCGTTCATTAATGGCGCTGGGTGAATATGAAAGTCTGGTGAGGTTTTTAATTTTTAAATTTTACTTTCTCCAGCCTTTGCCCTGTTTCCTGCAACCTTTCAAACACGCTCTCCATATCAGCTAGTGTTGATCGATGAGAACAGATGGAAAGCCGCAACACGATATGGCCTTTGACCTTTGATGTCATGATGAATGCAAAACCACTTGCCATGATCTCGTCTGCTATTTTTTGGTTGAGCGAATCGAGGAAATCGTTTACTTCGTTTCCTTCTTTTTCTCTCAATGAAAGCGGACAATAGCGGAATGAATAAATAAAGAGTTCAGGCTGGTGCATGGGTATAAAATCAGTTGATGCACTAACCAGTTGATGCATATGTTTTGCGCACAGAATGTTCTGCCGCAACAATGTCTGATAACCTTTTTTACCATAGTGCCGGATCGTCATCCATACTTTGAGTGCATTGAAGCCACGCGACATCTGGGGGCCGTAATCAAAATAATCCAGTCCTTTGTAATCGGTAGGCAGACTGTTTTGCAAATAAGAAGCAGATATGGAAAATGAACTTCGAAGTTGCTGTGCATTCTTAACCAGCAGGCATCCGCATTCATAAGAAATGTAAAGCCATTTATGCGGATCAAGGGTTACCGAATCAGCTTTATCGAGCCCTTTGTAAACATGAGCGAGCTCCGGTAACATGGCCCCAACAGCCCCGCAGGCCCCATCGGCATGAAACCAGATCTTATGCTCCGAACAGATCTTTGCTATTTCTTCCAGCGGATCCGTTACACCTACATTGATGGATCCCACCTGGGCCACCACACAGAAGGGAATAAGCCCCGATGCACTGTCTTCCCTGATCATTTGTTCCAGTGCTGCTGCATTCATTGTCAGGTCCGGATTACTGCGCACACGCCTGATGCAATTGCGACCGAGACCGATCATGTCCGCTGCTTTTACAATGGAGATATGACCTTCATGGTCGGACATATATAAGATGAACCGGCCTTCAGGTCTTCCTGATTGTAATCCATTACCTGATTGATCATAAAGCGGATGATTGTGCAGTGCAGCCGTGAGTGCAGCCTGGTTGGCAATGGTTCCGCCACCTACAAATAATCCACCACCGGCAGGATAACCAATCAGTTCTCCGATCCAGGTTATGGTCCTTCTTTCTATTTCTGTAGCAGCCGGCCCGGCCTTCCATCCCCCGGAATTCATATTGACGGCTGCAGCCATGGCTGAAGCAAACACGGACATCATGGTTCCGGAACCATTTACAAAACCAAAATACCTGGGTGAGCCCAGGTGAGTGGCATGAGGAAGTATCCTTTTTTCCCAGTCTGCAATAATGCTTTCCGGATCCTGCCCTTCTTCAGGAAGTTCGTCTGCAAACAAAGCTTCGATCTCCGTTGAACTGCTTTCTGAAATGATACGCCGGGTCCTGATGGTATCATAATAGTCAGCAATAGAATCGATCATTTCATAACCTAGTTTGCGGAATTCTTCTTTGTCAGCATCAGGGTTGATAAACGGCCGGGTGCCTGCAGTGGTTGATGTGTTCAGCATGATATGAGGTTTACTAAAAGTTACGGATTTTCAGGTGAAAGATGGAGCGTGTACCATATTATTCATCAATTGCAAAGCCTGTTTTACCATGGTTTGTATTTTAACCTAAAGCGCCCTGTTTTTTCGAAAGTTCGAAGACTGGTGCAGATATTTTTTTAAGATCAGTTGCTGAAATAAAGGTTTTTTTGTTTTGGGCTGATAAGGTAATTTGCAAAAAAGAAGGTTATGACTAACGTTAAAGCGCAATCGTTCTTAGCGGAATTAAATTGGGAATACAGGTCCACAATAGCCTGCCTGAAAGAAATCACGGAAGGTCTTTTTGAATACAAACCCCATCCCAAATCCATGACCATGGGTTACCTGGCCCTGCTGGTTGCAGAAATTCCACTATGGATCAAATATATGATCAGCGAAGGCGAAATTGATTTTGCCACTTTCCCGCATTTCTCTCCTAAAACAAATGCTGAACTGATTGCGCATTTCGAAGAAAATATGGAGGCGGCACGACAGGCTTTACAGCAGGTGAGTGACGAAGAGCTGGAATCGGATTTTTCATTAAAAGCAAACGGACAGTTGCTGTATACTTCCAAAAAGATCACTGATATCGGAGTAACCCTTAATCACTGGGTGCATCACCGTGGACAATTGACGGTTTATATGCGGATGAATGATCTTCCTGTACCTTCTATTTACGGTCCATCAGCGGACGATAAGAATTTTACGGTTCCTAAGTAAAGGGAAGTCAGGGTGTCAATAGTCTTTAGTCAATAGTCAATAGTCAATAGTCAACAAGTCGGCATGTTCGCATCATCACCGTTTCTTCTTTTTACTTGTCTCTCTTGAAAGGCAAATAAACCTGCTATCGCCAATTTGGGGTGCGAGTGAAAAATTCCAGTAAGCGTTCGCGGCGTACTCGGCATTAGCCTTTATTTCTATTTTCTTGTCAAATCTTCCCGAGAATAAGAGCGATACCGTTCCAGGTGAACCGTAACCGGATGGTTTGCTTCCCTCATCGTAATACGATTTTATGTCAGTAAACTGGGCGTAGCCTTCAGCCATTACAACAACTTTGTAGGGCATGGTGGTGTAAAATATGAGTGATTTGAAAATATAATCAAACCGGAAAACCATATTGTCATCGTTCCGCTCCGGGTCTAATGTGATGTCTGAAATAAATTCCTTTTCACCCCAGAGGATAGAGATATCGGTTGTAGAAGGTATTTGCTCAAAATCCAGGCTGAATCCGATTTCACCTCCATTATTATGAAACAGGATCATTCCTTTTTTTTCACTCGCAGGCAACTCATTGCTTTCGATCATTTCATAGGTCTCGCCGGTTTCATTATCGAGTATCTTCAATTTATAGTAATAACCGCCCGACAGTGAAAACGGATCATCGCCATATGGGAGGTACTTAAAATATAAAGTAGTGACGCTTTCATCATCTATATTTTCCGTATTCTCCAGATAGTCCAGCCGTAAAGAGTTCATGCCGGGCGATGACCTTTGCATGATCTTATTTACAAAGTTCTGGCTGAAACCATTTTGAATTGCAAAAAACAAAAAGATAATAGAGGCGAATAAAGATTTCATGGTAAGATTATAAAAGTGTTTGTATTGATTGACTAAGATTATTTGTGTTCGCTGAAAACAGGATGCGATTTCAGGATCCATGCCGGAGAATCGAGCAACGAAAAAAAATTGAAGAGTTTGAAAAAAGCAGCGCAGGAAAATCGCGCATCTGCAGCATATATTTTTTGATCATAGGGTAACTTGAGACACTAATGTAGAAAAAAACGTGGAAGGATAAAATTGCTGGGGGACTTTTTTTAGTTTTTATTCAATAAGTCTTTATGCTATTTGCTTAACCTTATTCACCCAACAGGTTTCCTAATTTCCGCAGCACCTGCCAGGTATAATCAACCTGTGCATCCACACGTTCCTTATCCGTAGAAATTTTTTCGCAAAGTATCACCTGCCCGTTGCATGCAATGGCAAAGTAGGCATAAAGCCGGTTCAATCCTTTTTCCGGCATTTTTGATGCATAGCCAGTAATGGCAATGCTGTAGTTACTGGTAAACATATCAGCCACACTAAGCGCCATTTTACGTGCCACGTGTTCTGCCACGCAATCCGCCTCCTCAGCCAGTATGGGGTCAACATGAAGGTGCCTGCACTTTTGTCCCAGGTTGTAGGCGGTGATCCCGCCCTGAAAGAATTGTGATGCTTCCAGCGCGGAGGACATGGCAGCCTGAAGATGCCCGGCGGTAACACTTTCTGCAACGGCAATGGTTTGCCTGCGGGTAGTAAGAATATCTTTTATCTGGTTGATCAGTTTTTCATCGTAAAGCATGAGGGCCATTTATTTATTTACTATGAAAATTTGTTGCCAGGGTTATTAAAATTCAAAATTCAAAAGCATGACCTGACGAAGGAAGGGTCAATAGTGAATAGTCAATTATCAAATGCATGCATTGACGCAGGAAGTTTTAAAGACAGCTGGTCAGCAAACTAAGCTTTCCTGTGTTTTCTTTTCAGAATGAAAGCGGAGATAATACTCACCAGCAAACCTGTTGGAAAGATCTCCATCAAAGTGAAACCGGTAAAGCCCCACCAGGTGCTGTAGATTTCTTTCCCATCTGCCACATCCTGTTTGATCTTAGCGATCTCCTGCGCCGAAGCTCCTTTATTCATGGCCGCCTCCAACTGGCACCTTTCCCATATATCCATAAAATCCGGGATCATGTAATTATAGGCAATGGCCCAGGTGATCACATAAAACATGGAGCCTATAAGTGAGATCCAAAGCCCGATACGGAAGGCTTTACCGAATGAGATCAGTCCATTATTGTATTTATCGCGGTACTGTTTGATGGCAAAGAAGATAAGGCTGAATGTAAGCAACTGCACGGCATAGCCCACGAACATGCTGGTTGACATGGACTCCGCGGTCATGTTCCTCATGTAGGGCACCGAAACAAAAATAAAAACGGAAAGGATGATGCCGGCAATCGGTCCAAATACAAGAACGGTTCTTTTCATAATTTTTTATTTGATACAAATATGAATGCATCTCAGAAAATGCGCGTCATACTTTCAGGTGATTTTATAGAGAATCCTTCTTTCGGGTGATCAGATCAGTCCCAGTGCCCTTGCTTTTTCCACCGCCTGCACGCGCCGTTTCGCATCGAGTTTAAAATAAAGATTAGACAAATGTGTTTTTACGGTGTTCAATGATACAAAAAGCTGCCGGGCTATTTCTTCGTTACTCAGTCCGCTGGCCATACATTGCAGCACTTCCAGTTCCCGATGGCTGATGTTCAGTTTTTCCAGGAGCTTAGGATCTGATTCCCGTTTATTTTCAACAGGCACCGGAACTTCTTTGATCACTGTTTCCGTTTGTATGATGGTTTCTTTTTGAATGATGGTCCTGGGCCTTGAAAGTTTCAATCCCATCCAGATGCCAACCCCAATAAAAACGATCCCTGTGATCAGTCCATAGATCTCCATCAGATTGTCCATCACCAAAAAACGGTATTTAGCCCAGGACATCAGGCCAGATAGGAGCGCGAGCGCGAGTGCGTAGGGAACGATCCAGAAAAATTTTCGCATTGGCATGTACAATAATAGTATTTACGCCGGAAATTAAACCGCATTGTATAAAGAAACCCTTCATTACTTAAATTTCAGATTACGGGGTTTAATTATATGGAAAGATGCAGGTGATTGGCTTGAAGGGAATTTGATTATCCCCTGATAAATGTTTTCAAAAAACTTTGCACCATTTCCGATCGGCCAATTGGTTCCAACAGCAGTACAAAAAGGTTTACGCCCACTGCCAGGTAGGTGGCGGGATGCCTGACCTTGCCAAACTTCCATGCCGTGAATAAGATCATGCCGATGATCAGGGCTTGTGTTGGATAAACTGGAAGCATGATATCTATATTGGGCCAGTCTTTGATATTGGCTGCAATGTATACATTCTGCGTACCTCGACCCAACGCCGGCATCATGATGATAAAAACAGTGGATATCAGCCACCAGGCATGGTGTTCCAGTTTCTTTCTATGGATGATGCTTTGAATGACAGCATAAGCGAAGGCAGTCATCATTACAATTTCAATGGCAGCCACACCGAAAAAGAACCAGGGTTGAAAAGGTCCGAACCGCTCTGGCAATTGCACTGCTCTTTCCGTGTTAACAATATCGCGGTGCATCATGCTCAAAGCAGTGAGGCAAACGCCACCCGCCACAAACATACCAATGATGCCATTGGTGCGGTGCCTGGCCAGTTGTCCATGCATGGCATAGTAGGGCTGCATAATGAGGTAGAAGTACCAGATGGTTCCCGTCCAGTAGTGCACATGAACCGACCAGGCATTTTCGGAAAAATCACCCCAGTAATCGCGGAAAATTCCCAACTGCATAATGATCATGGGAAGGATCATCCAGAGATGAAGATTTTTGTATTTGTTTTTCCTTGTTGTTGCAATAGTTTCAGCAGGAGGTGCGGTAACCATTGTAGCTATCGTATCCTTTGTAAGAAGGCTCATGTTTTGGTTTTGAGGAAATAAGGTACAGAAATTTTATAATTATTTGTAATGTATTCGGGGGAATTTAAAAGTCAAAAGCATGCCCTGACGAAGGAAGGGTCAAAATTCAAAATATAAAAATGTAAAAGCATGGGCTGACGAAGGAAGCGGCAAAACCATTCCGGCAATCTGATTGTATATTCACAGCCTTTCTTACAGACAATAAATCAATGAACGATATCAATTTTTTTCATCCGGGACAGGTATGGCAATACAACACACGCAGTGGCGAAGAGGCTTCTACTTTAACTGTTTTGAAAATTGATGAACTGGAGGATGACGCCATTATCCATGTAAGAAT
>CAMPIQ010000133.1 GCA_946886475.1 uncultured Chitinophagales bacterium
GCTGCAATAGCCGCAATTTCTTTTGGACAATTGTACTTAGAAGGTACTATTGACAAACGATTTAAAGTGCTTGCAATAACTTCTCTTAAACGGCAGCTTGACCCTGAAATGCTGAATCTTTGGGGCGACACATATAAAACTATCAGAGAAGCACAACTCAGAAAAATGTTGGCCGTAATCCATCAGGTTAACTAAAAGGGTTCAACAGCTGTTTTGCAAATTGCTGAAGGAATTAATTTAAGTTGTACCTCATATTCCACTTTCGTACAGTGCCTGGCAAACTATCCCTATGCCCAACACGTGAAAGCCATTTCCTTTATAAACAATTCTACCGCACTCATGAAAAATCTGGTAAGTCATTTTAACCCAATAAAAATAAAAATATGATCGAGCAAAAAATCACTCCTTGCCTGTGGGTAGAGAAGGATGCAAAAACTGTAGCTGAATACTACCTGTCAATTTTTAAAGACAGTAAGTTGAAAGACTATCGCTTATTCACCAATATGCCGAAAGATGGGAACCCTGATAATGCAGATCCTGATAATTTGTCCGGCGAATTTGACACCGCAGTTATGGAAATAGCCGGGGTTGAATTCAGCATTTTGGCGGCAGGACCTTTATTTAAATTTAATGAAGCAATATCCCTTGTTATCAACTGTAAAGACCAGGCAGAGGTAGATTACTATTGGGAAGCGCTAACTTCTAATGGAGGTGAAGAAGGCCCTTGTGGCTGGTGTAAGGACAGGTATGGCTTATCCTGGCAGGTGGTACCCACCGAATATTTTGATCTTATTCATCATAGCGATCCTGCTATCAGCAGAAAGGCTATGATGAACACTTTTAAACAAAAGAAATTAATCATTTCAGCGCTAAAGTAAAATGGAAAGAATAAATGGCCGGACGAATAACTACCAGCGGGAGAACAGACCACCAACAGTATTAACTTTACCCGGCAACTCACAGACAGGAGATTCCTAATACAGGATACCAGCGGTGAGTTATCTGAACTATGTTGTCTGTAATGATACCAAAGTACTGGAAGCCCGGCATAACTGAATCGCAAAAGCATAAAGACGAGAAGCCAGGAAAATGTTCATAAGGCTCTTTCCTCATAAAAAAATCGTACAAATATTTACGCTCACCATCAACCGGGGAGGCGGTGGAATACATTGCATGACGCGTGAACAACCTTATTTAAGCCGCAGGTAACATTGCACAGGCCCAAATCTCTTATCATTTTTATTACCTATGGATAGTAATGATTCCGTGCAATCCACCATCGGCATCTAAAAAAACTCATTGAAAAATTTTACTGATCATTCCTATTCCTCAGCCCTTGCCGAAGCCGCGTCAATATTCTTTCCAAAGAAAATGGCATTCATCATCAGCTTACTTCCTCCCAACCAGAATGCACGCAGATTGGGATTGTCCGCAATGGATATCACCCTTCCGCTTCCAACCGTATTTACAATGACCGCTGCTGAATTTTTCATTATTTCATAATTCTGTTTGCTCAGCCATCCGCTTTGCAGAGGTGCGTTCTTATAATAAAAGGGCGTAGCATAGGGATTTTTACTTTTTTCCATGAACACGGAATTTGCTTTGAACAAGCTAACATAAGGTCGGGTGTAGCCATAAGCAAGTGGATGTGAAAGATCAACATCAGCTTTAAAGATGGCGCCACTCATTCTTTGCGCGCCCTGTACCTGCTCGCGGTCAACATAGGTAAGGATCCTGGTGCTGTCTGCCGAAGGTTTCTGCTTTTTAAAATTCACCTGGCTGATGCCATTTTGCGCTGCCCATGTTACCGCATCCTCTGTCAGGATCAAAGTGCCCCCACCCTGCACCCAGCTTTTCAATTTTTCCTTATTAAGTTCACCATAATTTCCACTTACCATGATCAGCGTATTGTATTTACCGGGATCAATGCGGTTAAAAACGGAAATGTCAAGATGGGAAACCGGTATTTCAAACCTTTGATCCATCATATGCCATACTTCACCTGCATCCAATGCATTTACGCCCTGGCCAACCAGCATGGCTACTACCGGCTTTGTCAAAGCACTGAACCTGCTGCTCCCGATATCACTTCCTGAAACGGAATTGCCTGATGTAATGGCATGTACATTTACACCGTATTTAACAGCAGCATCTTTCACAAGTTCATATATCTTTTGCGAATTCAACTGCTGCATGCTTACTGGTATCATGATGGTTCCATAACCAAATTTTTTATTGGCATTACCTATATTCAGTTCAAATTGATTCGTGGCTACTTTGGTAAATAAACCTGAGTCCTGCAAAGCATATAATAATGCAGGTGCATAATAATCCGGCCATTCAACCAGGTAAGCAATTTCCGAACGGCCACCTGTCACTTCGCCTTTTTCTTTTAATTCTGACGTGATCTTCGCACCCTGCAATCCGGAATTAAACTGCGATGCATTGAGTTCAGCATAGGGCAGTCCAAAAGCAAGCGGCATGGTCCATGTTGTAATATCATAAAACAAACTATCCTGGTATTGAAGCGTTTTATCAAAAATACCTTTGATCAACCTGTACTGGGGCTGGCTGGCTGGCACCACATATGAAAAGCCTTTTTTAAAACTTTGCCCGTCCGCGCTGATTGACTGATCCAGTCTATAAACATCTATCTGGTGCCTGCGCAGCATGTTGACGAAAATATTTGAGCGCGCATCATCGCTTTCATCGCCAAAAACATATGCCTTTACGGAAGCAGATGAAGCCTCCTTCATAGCTGAACTGTAAAATTCCCTTTGCCAGTCAAGAAACTCTTTTCGCAGCGCCTTTGCTCCTTCCAGCGTGGAAAGTGTGGTGATGAACTGGTTTTTAATGGTGAAGGGAAAAGTAAGCAGGCCGTTTGCTGTTTGTTGAGCATGTCCTCGTGATGAAGCCTGCTCAAATAAGATACCTATTGAACCATTTACATCCGGATAGGTAGAACCTTTTCCATAATAAAAATCATCATAGTTCTCCTTTGTAAAATAAAGTGAACCGATACGGTCAAGAAAAGCCGCATGAAATTTCCCAAGCTTAGCGGTGAGCTCCTGGTTTTTTGCAGGTGTAATTGGATTTACTCTTGAGGGCACACCGGGCTGGAAGAAAAATGTGGCATTGCTTCCCTGCTCATGATGGTCAGTTAAAATATTGGGCTTCCATTTGTGGAACCAATCAAGACGGTTACGGCTTTCAACATGTTGTGCAGGCAACCAGTCGCGGTTAAGATCAAACCAGTAATGATTATATCTTCCACCCGGCCACACTTCACTGAACTCTCTTGAGTAAGGATCTGAAACAAGATGCCTGCTCCTGTGCTGGTTGGCCCAGGTTGAAAAACGTTGCAGGCCATCAGGATTAAATGCAGGATCAAGAAGGATCACCGTATTTTTTAAAAGATCATCGATCTGTTTTCCTTTTGCCGCAGCCAGATAATAAGCGCTCAACAGTGAAGCATTGGCACCACTGGGTTCATTACCATGAATAGAATGACCAATGTAAACAACGATGGGCATTTCACTGGTATTGAGCTGAGCCGATCCTGAAGGATCGGTTAACATCACATGCTGTTGCCTGATCTGTTCAAGGTTCCTGTGGTTCTCCGGAGAGGTGATCACCAGCAACACCTGTGGTCTTGTTTCATAAGTATAACCCATTTGCTCAAGCCTGATCCTGCCGGGTGCAGCCTTTGCCAACGCATACATATAATTTACCAGTCTGTCGTGAGTAACATGCCATTCACCTACATGGTGATGAATGATATCTTTTGGTTTGGGGATTGACGGGTCGTAGGTAATGCTGTCAGGTAAATAATAAGAAAGATCCTGAGCAGTCAGTTGTGTTGACAGAATGATTGTTAAAATGCCGAATAGTTTTCTCATAATGACCAGTTAGGGTTTGTAATTTAAGGCAAGGAGAGAAAAGAGAAAAAAGAGATTGAGTAAAGGCGGGGGAATAATGTTGAATGGCGATTGTCACATCAGTCCTGTTTTTTCCAGGATGTGATAGTCAAAGATTAAACAGGTTAATTCAATACTTCTCCCGGCAATCAACATTAACTATCCAGTGCATTCTATCGGCACAATTTTTACTTTACACATATGTGTATAAATAACCTATGGGAATTGGGATGAGTTTTATTTATCTTGTAAGAGATAGGTTAATATACCAAAACGGGACTTAATCCGGATCCCGCTATATCCGCCACAGGCGGAACGCGGTGGGAAAAGCCGGTCATTGTAACACGAAAACCTGAAATGAATTGAGAGACACAATTATCAACCTGGAAACCGTTAACCCTATTGAGTTCTTTGGAGTGAATAACGGCAAACTTGATATCCTTAAAAAGAAATTTCCATTATTAAAGATCCTTTCCCGCGGCACGCAACTGAAGCTGAGTGGTGCACCTGAACAGGTGGAAGGCGCTAAAGAAAAGATCGATCTCATAGTGCAATACCTTGAAAGAAATGGACACATGAGTGAGAATTATTTTGAACAGATCCTTGGCGGCGACGATGCTGAAACCATCGACAATTTTGTGGAACGGAATCCCAATGATGTATTGGTATTTGGTCCAAATGGTAAAACTGTGCGCGCACGTACGGCCAACCAGAAACGGCTGGTACAGTCGGCCGAAAAAAATGATGTTGTTTTTGCTATTGGTCCTGCAGGTACGGGTAAAACCTATACGGCGGTGGCCATGGCGGTCAGGGCTCTAAAAAACAAAGCGGTTAAAAAGATCGTACTTACGCGGCCTGCGGTTGAAGCGGGAGAAAGCCTGGGATTTCTTCCCGGCGATCTGAAGGAAAAGATCGATCCGTATTTGCGTCCATTGTATGATGCACTGGATGATATGATACCGGCCGACAAACTGGGTTATTACATGAGCACAAGAACAATTGAAATTGCTCCCCTGGCTTATATGAGGGGACGTACGCTTGATAATTGTTTTATCATTCTTGATGAAGCGCAGAATGCAACGGACCTTCAGCTCAAAATGTTTTTGACAAGGATAGGTGGAAATGCCAAAGCCATCATTACGGGTGATCTTACCCAGGTGGACCTTCCGAGAAATCAAAAAAGCGGACTGGCCAAAGCCAGCCGGATCCTGAAAAATATCGATGGCATCGGATATATTGAACTGGATGAAGAGGATGTGGTAAGACATAAGCTTGTAAAAGCCATCCTGAAAGCTTACGACAAGGAAGGACAAAGAGAAATGGAAATTGAAGAACAGGAAAAAAAAGAACGCAAGGAAAGAAGATGGTAGCGTAACCTGCAGGCACCAGGAATTATTATTCAACGTCTTTTACATTATAAAGCCTGGTAGTTCCAGGTTTTATAGCCGGTGAAATAAGAAGCATCATGAAAGTATCTTCTGATTTCACCGGCTATTTTTTTTCTTTGATCACTCCACAGTAAAGCCTACTTCCATCATAGACTACTGGATAAATTATCCATTTTACTGTATTCATTATCCTCTTAGCTTTGCACACATGAAACAATTGGTGTTTTGTTTAATGGTGTTGTTATCAGCCTGTAATGATAATGATGAAAAGATAGCTGCAGAAGGCGCTCATGATGCTGCAGGCATGTTCATCAATAATGTACTTGATGGAAATTTTGATGATGCAGGCAAACTGATGGTGCAGGATCCGGAGAACAACCGCTGGCTTTATGAAACTGAAAAAAAATACATCAATCTTTCCTCTGAGGACAAAAGGAATATGAGGGAATCTGAACCCACCATTTATGAAACACGCAAAGTAAGCGATAGTGTTTCCATCATCTTTTATTCAAATTCCTATAACAGCAGGAGAGATTCCGTGAAGCTTGTAAACAAGAACGGAAACTGGCTTGTTGATCTGAAATATACTTTTCCCTTAGCTGATATTCCACCAAATGTTGAATAATTTATTACTCGTAGCCCTTGGAGGAGGCATAGGCAGCATACTGCGATACATGTGCCAGCGCACCTTTAATTCTGAATTTCCATTCGGTACCCTTGCCGTGAATATCACCGGCTGTTTTTTAATTGGCATTTTCTGGGCGCTTTCCATAAAAGGCTGGGATGAATCAAAAAGACTTTTATTAATTACCGGGTTATGTGGAGGATTTACAACTTTTTCTGCATTTACCCACGAAAGTGTACAAATGATGATGGATAACCGCTGGATGATCTTTATACTTTATACATCAATTAGCATCATTGCCGGCCTGCTTGCCACCTTCGCCGGTTTTAAACTATTTAACTAATGAAAACCATTCATGTTCTGCATCCATGGCATGGAGCCGGTTATGGCGAGAGATCTCCTGAACAGGTAAATGCCATGATAGAAATATCACAGGGCTCCCGTACAAAATATGAAATCGACAAAGTAACGGGATTGCTTAAACTTGATCGTGTGATCTATTCATCTTTTCATTATCCGGTAAATTACGGTTTCATACCACAAACGCTGGGACACGATAATGATCCTCTTGACATACTGGTAATGTGCTCTCAGTCCATTCAGCCCTTATGCCTGGTTGAAGCCACCGTAATTGGAAATATGCAAATGATAGATTCAGGTGAAAAAGATGACAAGATCATTGCTGTAGCCACCAAAGATCCTTCAGTTAATCATATATCCTCCATTGATGAAATGCCCAGGCATTTTATTAATGAACTTAGAAATTATTTTGAACAGTACAAGGTGCTTGAAAATAAACAGGTACAGATTGAAGAGTTTCAGTCCAGGGAAGTTGCCTATGGCATCATTGAAGAAGCGATCACTTACTATAAACAAAAATTCGCCTGATGCGGATACAAAACAAACCACATAAGATGACTTTACAGATCGTGATCATCCTCATCCTTATTGGGCTTTCTGCCGGCATACTCAGCGGACTTGTTGGTGTTGGGGGTGGCATTATTGTAGTGCCGGCCCTGGTATTTTTTCTCGGCTTCAGCCAATATCAGGCGCAGGGTACATCTCTTGGATTGTTATTATTACCGGTAGGCATACTTGCTGTAGCAAGTTATTATAACAAAGGACATATTGATATCAAGGTGGTTTGTATTATGGCCATTGCCTTTGTAATTGGAGGGTGGCTGGGCAGCCGGCTGGCATTATCCATTTCCCTGTTAGCCGTAAAAAGAATATTTGCGGTAATTCTGTTTTACACGGCATTTAAAATGCTGGGATGGGATTCAGCCATTTACAGGGGTATCAAAAATATCTTTTCATAGAATGCAACTGGTGTGTTCTTTTACCATTTTCCCTGTTTACGATACCCTGTTCATCCAGTCTGTCAATTCTTACTTTCCCTGATGCGTGTATGATGGCGTTTGGAGAAAGTACAATCCCCACATGGATCACCCGTCCGTTTTCATTATGAAAAAAAGCAAGGTCTCCCTCTTTGCTCATGGAAAGATCTTCAACCACAACGCCCTGCGCGGCCTGTTGCCAGGCGTCTCTTTGCAAACGGATGCCGAGAACTTTAAAAACAGTTTGAACAAAACCACTGCAGTCCACTCCCATGAATGTTTTACCTCCCCACAAATAAGGTGCATTGATCCATGGCTGGATCAGCTTTTGTAAAAGATCTTTATCAAACGGCCTGGAGGTATCTCTGAAAGTACCATGGTATTTATAATGCTCATCCCATAACAAACGGGTTTCTTCATCAAAGCCGGCCAGGGTTGAACCCATGGGTGCATTGATCAACTGGTCGGGGAGCGTTACCGGATTGGTGATGCCAGATGCAATAAAAGGATGTGCACTTTCTGCAAGTTCTTTTGAAACTGTGGTAACCAGATGATACGTAAGCCATCCTTCATACTGGTCAAACAAACTTTTTACCCTGAACCATTCGTCCTTTTGTTCAAGCACCTGCATGGTCTCACCAAAGAGCAACTGGTTGGTGAGTTCCGATCTGTGTGCCGGCTCCTTTCTAACCGGTGCAGCAGCCACCGATGATATAGCATATTCCATATAAATTCCTGATGATTGATTTTGATTATGCAAATTTGCAGAGAAAGCATCATATAGGAGCATATGAGCTGTGAGCTGCGAGCTGTGAGCTGCGAGCTGTGAGCTGCCAAACCAAAAAAACACATACCCTGTTGGTTCCCCGTAATTACAACCATATACCTGATAATGAGCTCCTGGATCTTTATTACAAGGATAAGAACCAGGAATGGATAGGCATATTGCTTGAAAGATATACTTTGTTATTACTGGGTGTTTGCATGAAATATATGAAGGAAGAGCATGAAGCAAAAGATTGTGTGCAACAGGTTTTTTTGAAAGTGCTGACAGAAGTTTCCAAATACAGGATCGATTACTTCAAGTCCTGGCTATATATGGTGGCTAAGAACCATTGCCTGATGAAACTGAGAGATAAGGGGGGAAGAACCATCCGTGAGCTGAACCACGATCACGCTGCCTCATCTGAAACGCAGAAATCGGAACTGCTCGAGAACGAACAAACCTACGACCTGCTTGAAGAAGCGCTTAATGAGCTGAGTAATGAGCAAAGACAATGTGTAATTTTGTTCTATCTTAAAAAATACAGTTATACTCAAATAACAGAAAAAACCGGGTATAGCCTGATGCAGGTGAAAAGTTATATTCAGAACGGCAAGAGAAATCTCAGGATCATTCTTGACCGCAAACTGAAAGAAAAGAAAGAGAAAAATCAATGAGCGAAAACCTGAAGGACATATTATCCCATCTCAATCCTGACATTGACCAGGAAACGCTCTTGCTGTATCTGCAGGGAAAACTATCAACTGAACAACAACATGAGGTTGAAAAGCAGATGATGGATAATGATTTTGAAGCTGACGCCCTGGAAGGACTCCAGGATTTCAAAAACAAAAAGAATATCAACGTTCTGGTTGAACAATTAAACCGTGACCTCAAGAAAAGAACCGAAAAGAAAAAACGGTCAAGACGCAATCGTGAAATTCACATCGATCCCTGGACCATCATCTCCATCGTGCTCATTCTATTGCTTGCCATTATGGCCTTTGTAATTATCAGGCAAAAAATGGGATAAAAAGCAGAAGCCAATGGCAAATGGCCAATGGCTTCTCTCAACGCTTACTGATACTGAATATAAATAGGCTTTGGTCTGAGGTCAAGGATTTCCTTCCTTGTCATTAATTCTGCCTGGTTTGAATATTCCGTATCGTTCACATAGAATAATTTAAATCCGGTAAACTGCACAGGTTGTGGAGTGATCCAGCTATAGTAAGTACTTTTCTTTTGCGCTGTTGGTCCCCATCCATCCATATCCATAATGATCTGCACTTCAGGTTGCAATTTGATATTACTGTAACCGGTCACCATACCCTGGGTAAATCGATGCACCATGAACATTTTTGGCGGGATGTTATTTTTCCGTACCAGTTCGGCCAGGTAATTGGAAACAAAGTTGATATCTGTTGCATCAACCGAGCCTATCACCGATCCGGGTTTTTTATTTCCTTTCGCCTTCATGGCAAATTCAGGATCTATTCCAAGGTGTACATTGGGCATGGACAGATATTTTTCAAAAAGAGGGATCTCCGTTTCCAGATCACTCAATCCCACCTGCACATCAATAAAAACGAGCGCATCGATCTCTTTGGCCCATTTCAATATGGTATCGATCTGGCTATGCGGCATCCTTGCACGGTACTTTCCATCTTTGCCTGGCGCAGCCTGAGCAGTAACCGCAATATAATGCAGGGCCGGGATGGATTTGATCACCGAATCGGCCTCACTCCATTTTCTTACCTCTTCAAGAAGTTTTGGGATCATTTCCTTTTTAGGCCATTTGCCCAGGGCTCCCATCCGGTTGGAATACAGGTTACCGTAATAAGCAACCACCCTGTTAAAAGGAAGAATGGCGCCTGGTAAAGGATACTCATGTTTTACAGGCCACCGGCCGGAAGTATCGCCATTGGCCAGATAAGCCTGCAGACGGTCGTACAAAGCGGTATCAAGTGTGGGACCTTTTTGAACATTTTCCTGTTTACCTGGAACAGAATCAGAATTTGAAGATTTAACTTCTTTAGCCTCGTTGTTGCATGCAATAAGAACCAGCAAAGCTAATAGCGGGATACAGTTTTTCATATTTAATGGCATAAAGTCCGAAGATATTCAAACTGGTATGTAT
>CAMPIQ010000134.1 GCA_946886475.1 uncultured Chitinophagales bacterium
GGAATATCGAACAAGGAACAGAAGAAGTAAAAAAGTAGGGCCATGCCAAAGAATGGCTCTTTTGCATATCAAATAACCGTTATCTCTGTAGCCATTCGCCGGCATGGCCGGGTTGAATATTGAACAATTCTCGCTCCCTGTTCGATATTCTTTACTGATCTGTTTTCTTCATCTTTGCAGTTATGAAAATCTTTCCCTTATCTGAAGGTTCGTTTACCATTGATCAGACTAAATTGTTCGTTCCCTTTGATGAATCGAGGCATGAATTGAATGATCGCCCGCGCGGTAGTTTGCTTGTAGAGGTGCAACCATTCCTGGTAATTACATCAAAAGATGTTCTGTTGCTGGATACGGGTCTTGGTTTTGAAAATAATGAAGGCAAATTGCAGATCCATGAAAATATAAGAGCAGCAGGATATGAACCGGGGGATGTTACAAAAGTTTTGCTTTCTCATTTACATAAAGATCATGCAGGCGGTGTAAGCAATCCAGGTGCAAAAAGATTTGGCGACCAGGATGTGATGAATTTCCCCAACGCAAAATATTACCTCCAGCAAAGAGAACTTGATTTTGCTTGGAAGAAAGGCCTGCCTTCTTTTATCCCTGATGAAATTGAACCTCTACTGCAATCTCATCTTGTTCATTTCATGCATGATGATAAGGGCGTAATCGATGATTATATTTTTTATGAACATACGGGAGCCCATTCCGAAAATCACCAGGTGTTTTGGATAAAGGAAGGCAATGAAATCATTTTCTTTGGTGGTGATGATGCTCCTCAGCATCACCAAATGAAAGTAAAATACAAAACCAAATACGATCACGATGCCGATAAGGCCATGCAGTTAAGGCAACAATGGTGGAAACAGGGAAATGAAGAAGGGTGGACATTCTTGTTTTATCATGATATCAGCACGCCAACATACCAGGCCTCTACCTGGTAAATCCAAGCTTTGCTTCAACTTCTTCTGGCAGCGATGGCAATTTTTTTCTCTCTATCAAAAATGAAGTGAGCTGGGCGATCTCTTTGAAGATATAATGTTTATCGGCCGCAGATTTTAAATAATCCTTTCCGCTGCTGCCTCCCGTACCTATCCGGGTGCCTATCATACGGTGTACCATGTTCATATGACGGTGGCGCCAGGTGCTGAGTTGTTCAT
This sequence comes from uncultured Chitinophagales bacterium, assembly GCA_946886475.1. Next base: position 1,161 of record CAMPIQ010000134.1, read on the forward strand.
CTGTTTCCAGCAGGTTATTCAGCAACTGGAATGGCAGTTGCAATAAAGGGTAGCCGCGGTACAGCATTATAAATAAGGCGGCACGGTTAGCCTTAGCCGATAAAGTATAATGTGTTTCCTTATGATGAAACATCACTTCATCAAAAGATTCAAGGTTGTTCTTTTCTGCCTCCGCAAGACTGTTGGAATAACGTTTTTTGTATTCGGCCCAGAACGGATGCAGGTCTGATCTTTCTTCTGAAAAATTTACCCATAAGCGCTCATCATCAAAAAAAGGCATGCGTTCCAGCCAGTCATTTACAAGCTGTAAAAAAGACTGGTCTGATTCTGCTTTTTTAATAAGGTCAACATGTTGCTGGCGTAATTGGGCCGTATAATATTCCTTGCCATGCCGGTATTCAAATTTTAATCCCAGCTTTGCTTCCAGCAATTTGAATTGCCAGCTCTGGAAACCAGATGCAGGACGCAGCATATCCCTGAAGTCAAGAAAGTCCATCGGGGTCATGGTCTCCAAAATATCTATCTGGTGAATCAATACACGTAAAATAACCGCCATACGGTTTTGCCTGTGAACCACAGTTTGAAGCTCCGGAGAATTATCATTCAGTGCGGGCTTGCGCATGATCTCCACAATTGAATCAGCCTCATGGTGCAGTTGCTTGAACCAGAGCTCATATGCCTGGTGAATGATGATGAACAGCATTTCATCATGTGCTGACTCATTACGTTTATTGCTTTCAGGATGCTGCGCATCCAGGATCTTGTCAAGTTCTAGATAGTCGTGATAGTGAACGTCCATATGATTAACCATTAAGGTTCTTAGAATTGTAATTGAAATTTGCTCCCGCCATAAGCCAATAGCCAATGGCCTTTGGCTTTCTCATTCCCCATCTTTGGATTCAGCCGACAAAAATTCAAAGCCAATATCGCGTCTGAAGTATTTTTCTTCGAATGTTACCTGCTCTACCAGGTCCCTTGACCTATTGATAGCTTCATCAAGATCATCACCAACTGCTGTTGCACAGAATACACGGCCCCCGTTGGTCAGTACCTTATCACCTTCATTTCTGGCACCTGCCAGGAATAACAATGAGCTTTCAGGAATACTTTCCATGCCTGAAATAGCATATCCTTTTTTGTAGTCATCCGGATACCCGCCACTTACCGCCACAATAGTTGTAGCATAACGCGGGTCGATTTCTGCAGTTAAGGAATTCAGCTCCTGCTTCCCCGTTGCCACAAGTAATTCCACCAGGTCGTTCTTTATTCTCGGAACCACCACCTCGGTTTCGGGATCTCCCATCCTGCAATTGTATTCTATAACAAAAGGTTCATCCTCCACTTTTATCAATCCAAAAAAAATAAATCCCCTGTAGTCCAGTTTATCTTTCTGAAGTCCTTTAATGGTGGGTTCAATGATCCTTGTCTTTACTTTTTGCATGAAAGCTTCATCGGCAAAAGGCACAGGACTGATGGCACCCATTCCTCCGGTATTAACTCCTTTATCACCTTCACCCACTTTCTTGTAATCCTTTGCTTCAGGCAGCAGGAGATAGGTGTTTCCGTCACTTAAAACAAAGACGGATAATTCAATTCCATTCAGAAATTCTTCAACCACCACTCTTTTCCCGGCATCTCCAAACTTTGATCTCTGGATCATCAGTTCAAATTCCGCTACTGCTTCAAGGTGGTTCTGACATATGATCACGCCTTTCCCTGCTGCAAGCCCGTCAGCTTTTAATACAATCGGAAGGTTATGGTGCTTGAGATAGTCCAGGCCTTCTTCAAAATTATCGGCTGAATATTCCCTGTATGCGGCTGTTGGAATACCATGTCTTGCCATGAAAGACTTTGCAAATGCTTTGCTGCCTTCCAACTGTGCTGCCCGCTTGTCGGGCCCAATAATGAGGAGGCTGGATAAATTCTTATTTGATTTTAAATGGTCTACAACTCCATTGACAAGTGGTTCTTCAGGACCTACGATAAGCAGATCTATCTGCTGTTCTTCACAGGTCTGTTGTATCGCTTCAAAATCATTTACACCAAAGTCAAGGTTCGTTCCGATCCGGGCGGTGCCTGCATTGCCCGGTGCTATGAATAACCGGGAACATAAATTGCTTTGCGATAGTTTCCATGCCAATGCATGTTCTCTCCCGCCGGATCCTAGTAAAAGTATATTCATGGATAAAAGAATGATGGTATGCGAATATCGGTACAAATGTTTAAGAAGGCCGATGAACTTAACTAAAAATATTTTCCCTTAATTTGGACGTCAAACCCAACATTAACTTATTTATTATTTAATTATTAAATATGCCGGAAATCACCGCCTCAGATGAGATCAGATTAGATCCTTCAACAAATGCGAAGGGTCATCCAAAAGGCCTTTATGTTTTGTTCGCAACAGAAATGTGGGAACGATTCAACTATTATGGAATGCGGGCCATTCTGATTTTGTTCATGACGAAAGCCTTATTGTTTGATGATGCTTTTGCTTCTAATTTATATGGAAGCTATACAGGACTGGTTTACTTAACCCCATTGATTGGCGGATACATAGCCGACCGTTTCTGGGGAAGTAAGCGCTCCATCATAGTTGGAGGTTTATTAATGGCCATCGGAGAATTTTTTCTTTTCTTTTGCGGCTCCTTATATGATACTTCAGAATCATTGTCAACCTTACTGTTTTTCTCAGGTCTTGGCTTTATGATTGCTGGTAATGGTTTCTTCAAACCAAATATATCTTCACTGGTTGGGCAATTATATCCAAAAGGTGACAGAAGGATCGACGCTGCGTATACCATCTTCTATATGGGTATCAATGTAGGTGGGGCACTGGGGCCATTGATCTGTGGAATTGTTGGAGATACCGGCAATCCTGCAGATTTCAAATGGGCGTTCCTTGTAGCCGGTATCGGAATGTTGATCAGCGTTATTGTTCAAAAACTTTATCAGGACAAATATGTTCGTACACCTCAGGGTGAACCGCTGGGTGAACCGGCTGCAGATGCACCAAAGCAATGGAAGAATACATTCTTTGTTATTCTCGGCCTTTTGGTATTTAGCAGTATTGCCATTGGTGTATTATATATTGATGCCACACAGTTTAGCTTTCTATCCTATCTTCTGTTGGGTGCTGTTCTGTTCATTGCATTTATCTTGTTTTCAGATAAGTCATTAACAAAACCGGAGAAACAAAGAGTGGGTGTCATTTTTATTGTTGCTTTTTTTGTAATATTCTTCTGGGCAGCCTTTGAACAGGCCGGAGCCTCTCTCACATTGTTTACCGACAGGCAAACTGACCGCAGTCTGAACATCAACCTGTCAGTTTACATTATATACATATTGTTAGGTGTTTTGCTGGTCTATCTTATAACGTTGTGGAGGAAGGCTGTTAGAAACCTTCGCGCAAATGATAATTCTTTACTTGTTGGTGTGCAGGTTCTGTTATTTCTATTGATTGCAGGAATTGTGTGGGTGATCTTCTCATTAATTACAAACGGGGAAGCAAGTGTATTTCTGGACGAAGTTCCCGCAAGTACTTTCCAGTCGCTCAACTCCATCTTCGTTATCATCTTTGCTCCTATGTTTGCCTGGCTCTGGTTAAAGCTGGGAAAAAGAGAACCGGGAGCTCCAACAAAAATGGCCTTGGGACTTTTATTATTAGCACTTGGTTATTTATGGATCGCCTTTGGGGTAAAAGACGTTTCGCCTGTAGCAAGGGTGAGCATGATATGGATCATAGGCATGTACGCCCTGCATACCTGGGGTGAGTTGTGTTTATCACCTATCGGACTTTCACTTGTAAATAAGTTAGCGCCATTAAAATTCGCTTCATTATTAATGGCTGTTTGGTTTTTGGCAAATGCCGCTGCCAATAAGTTAGCTGGTGTGCTCAGTGCTCTTTATCCTTCAGAAGGAAAAACCACTTCATTCCTTGGATATGAAATGGCAGACAACTATGATTTCTTTATGATGTTCGTATTCATGGCAGGCCTGGCTTCCCTGATCCTGTTCCTGGTATCAAAGAAGTTGCAAACCATGATGCAGCAGGGAAAATAATTTCAATGAACGTTTAAATTAAAGGGTGGCGTTTTGTCACCCTTCATTTTTATAAATTTTTTTTAGTACAGTGGTAAAAACACCCAAATGGCACTTCCTTTTTTATTTTTTTCTGAAATGTGGGAACGTTTTGGTTATTATTTAATGATTGGAATTTTTACGCTTTATCTCAAAGATGTAAAAGAAGGTTTTGCTATGACCGAAGCAGAATCTGCTGACCTGTATGGGACGTTTATCGCGCTTGTGTTCCTGACGCCATTTCTCGGTGGCTTGCTGGCAGACAGGTATATGGGCTACAGGAGGTCCATTATCATTGGCGGATTGATGATGGGGCTTGGTTATTGCCTGATGTCCGTTCATAACCTTACTACGCTCTACCTTTCCATGACCCTTGTGATCTTTGGTAATGGCTTTTTTAAGCCAAACATTTCCACCCTGTTGGGGAATGTTTACAGTACACCACAATACGAAAAGCAAAAAGATGATGGTTACAATATATTTTACATGGGCATCAACATCGGCGCTTTCATTTGTAATTTTTTTGGTGCCGCACTATACATTACCATAGGATGGGGTGCCGCATTTATTGCAGCAGGCATAGGAATGTTCATTGGCGTTATCATTTTCCTGATCGGCACCAGGCATTACAAGGCTTACGATATTAAAAAGGGTGTGGGTGAAAACGATATGTCGATGACCAGGATCGTTATGCTGATTCTGGTGCCTTCTGTTGTTGCGGGTATTGCAGGATGGCTGATCCCCGGAACTTTGGTAGGATCTGATTCAACTGATGCATTCATTTTTGCCTGTGTGCCAGTTATTTATTTTTATTCATCCCTTTACTTCAAGGCAAAGGCGGATGAAAAAAGGCCAATAGCCGCATTGCTGGCCATCTTTGCTGTTGTGGTATTGTTCTGGGCCGTGTTCAAACAAAATGGTTCGGCTTTAAATACCTGGGCCGACAGGTATACGGACAGGGAACTTACGGGAGCAGGCAGGTCTATTTTTGAAACCTTCAGCCTTTCCCAACCCATGGTGTATAAAAAAGATTCTGTTGCTTTCTATGATGAACAATTCCGTTTACAAAAAGAAAATGGCCAGGTAGTCAAAGAATATAACTATCCAACCTACTTCAGAAATATTCCGGCAGAAGACCGGCCTACAGATGGCAACGCGGTAAGCTTATGGGCAACAAACCTCAGCCAGTCCATTAACCCCGGCTGGGTTATTTTATTAACCCCGCTGATCGTTGCATTTTTTGCATGGCTGCGGAGAAAAAATAAAGAACCGTCAACAGCCACTAAAATTGCATTCGGGCTTTTTATTTCAGCACTTTCCGCCCTGGTAATGGTTGCAGCTGTTTATGCAAGTAATAATGGTGGTGAAAAGGCAAGCGTATTATGGCTGATCAGCAGTTATGGAGTGATCACCATTGGGGAATTATTATTAAGTCCGATGGGATTATCACTGGTATCCAAATTAAGTCCGGTTAGAATTACATCTTTGATGATGGGTGGATGGTTTGTGTCCACTTCCATTGGTAATAAACTTTCTGGTGTGCTGGCTACAATGTGGGATAATTATTCCAACAAGGCCAATTATTTCTTTTTGAATTTCTTCCTGCTTCTTTTTGCAGCCATTATGTGTTTTGCCATGTTGAAATGGTTGAACAGGGTAATGAAAGAGAAGGGAGTGAAGTGAAATAAGCTGTGAGCTGTAAGCTATGAGCCGCGAGCCGATACCTACAGATCTATATGATCTATTGGTTCGAAGAAAAAACATATTGGATTTTGGAATATCTCATAGCTCGAAGCTCATAGCTCGCAGCTCATAGCTCGTAGCTCATAGCTCTCAACTATCCAATATTCACTACATTTATTCTAAACCAACTGCATGTCTGAAACCAAAACCACTTTCAGGCCTTTTATAGCCCCCGAAGCCAGAATGGCTGAATTCACCATCAAATCCATTTTAACCGGTGCAGCTTTTGGGATCATTTTTGGGGCGGCAACGGTGTACCTCGCATTAAAAGCGGGATTAACCGTATCTGCTTCCATTCCCATAGCTGTGATAGCCATAACGCTGGGAAGGAAATTTTTAAAAACAACGATTCTCGAAAATAATATTATACAGACCACGGGTTCAGCAGGTGAAAGTATTGCTGCCGGAGTGGTATTTACACTTCCCGGGTTTTTATTTTTAAGTGAACCTGGCAGTGCAAGTTTCTTTAATTATTTCACCATATTGATACTAGCCATTTTTGGCGGGATACTGGGAACACTCATGATGATCCCCCTTAGAAAATCGCTGATTGTTAAGGAGCATGGTATATTACCCTATCCGGAAGGAACCGCCTGTGCTTCCGTTTTGAAAGCGGGTGAGAAAGGTGGCGATTTTGCGAAGACCGCATTTCTTGGTTTGGGCTTTGCGGCAGTTTATGCATTATTTCAAAAGGTATTTCATGTAATTGCCGGGGTTCCAAGTTTTGCTACTTCACAGGTCAACAGATTCTTTCCATCAGCAAGGGTAAGCGGAGAAATAACGCCTGAATATTTAGGGGTGGGTTATATCATCGGTCCCAAAATAGCCGGTGTACTGGTAGCAGGTGGCGTATTAAGCTGGCTGGTGATCATTCCGCTTTTATCATCATTGGTTCCGGGGGAAATGGTAGCGGCGCAACTGGTGAAACTGGGTTATATGAAGGACATGGCCGATGCCAGCCTTGGATGGAATGCGGCTACAAAAGGTTTTTCGGATTGGCCGGATGCCATATACCTTGCTTATGTAAGGCAGATAGGTGCAGGTGCGGTTGCAGCAGGCGGCTTTATTACCCTGATCAAAACAATACCTACTATTATTTCTTCTTTTAAAGGAAGTATAGGGTCGCTTAAGAAAAGCGGAGTTGATGGATTGAATGAAGACAAAGTTCCCAGGACTGAAAGAGATCTTTCCATAAAAGTTGTAGGTATAGGGAGTTTGATTTTGATCTTATGTGTGGCTTTCATGCCTTCAACACTGATCCCAGGGCAGTCAATAGGCGGAAAACTTTTACTGGGTGTGCTGGTCATTATTTTCGGGGCATTTTTTGTGACCGTATCGTCGCGCATAGTTGGTCTGATTGGTTCTTCAAATAATCCCATCAGTGGTATGACCATTGCCACGCTGATGGGTACCTGTTTAATTTTCATAGCTGTAAAATGGACCGGCTATTTTTATGAGCCTATGGCACTTGTTGTTGGTGGCATGATCTGTATCGCTGCTGCCAATGCGGGAGCCACCTCACAGGATCTTAAAACAGGTTATATCGTTGGTGCCACGCCAAGATACCAGCAGATTGCCCTGTTTGTTGGTGCTATTGTTTCTTCCCTTGCCATTGGCGCTACGGTTAAAATACTGGATACGCCCACTGCAGAAATGGCAAAACAGGGAATTGAACATGCCATTGGCACATCCACCTATCCTGCACCCCAGGGAACACTGATGGCCACACTAATTAAGGGAATCCTTTCTTTCAATCTCGACTGGCAGTTTGTACTGGTGGGTGTTTTCATTGCCATTACTCTGGAATTATGCGGCATCAAATCACTTTCATTTGCCGTAGGCGCCTATTTGCCTTTATCAACAACACTGCCCATTTTCATTGGCGGTGTTATAAGAGGAATGGTTGAATGGCGTCAAAAAAGAAGAGGCGATAAATTGACCGCAGAAGAAGAAGACCTTGGTAAAGGAAATTTATTTGCTACCGGATTGGTTGCAGGCGGGGCCTTAATGGGTGTGCTGGTTGCCATACTCACCGCCTCTGATATTGGTATTGAAACGTGGAGCAGCGAAAATGGAATTGTAAATGCCATTGGCACCAATGGATATAAATGGCTTGGTGTGATTTTCTTTACGGTAATGTCGTTCGTGTTGTACAGGATCGGCGTGTCGAAGAGGACGAAGGGTTGATTCCAATAAACAAATAGGAAAAGACCGGTTTTTATTGAGAAAATTCCTATGGATAGAAATTGGTATTTCATGAGATTGTGCGAATGAAACAAATGGGTAAGAGCATCAGGTTGAAGAATTTTGATTATAGTTCTTCTAATTCTTACTTTATAACCATTTCCACAAGGAATAAAGAAAAACATTTTGGTGAGATCAGGAATGGCATCATGGGACTTTCAGCTATTGGTAATACTGCAGCCATTTATTTGCAAAAAATACCCGAAATCAGGACTAATGTGTTGTTGGATGAATTCACTGTTATGCCTGATCATATACATTGCATACTTGAACTTTTAAATGCTAAATCATCCAAAGAAAATAGGAACAAATTCGGAAAACCAATCTCTAATTCCATTTCTATGATCATAAACAGGTATAAAGGAGCTGTGAAGAAATGGTGTGATGGTAATAATTTTGAATGTTTTGAATGGCAGGATAAATTTTACGATCATATTATCAGAAATTCCGAAGACCATTGGACCATTAAAAATTACATTATAAATAATCCGAAAACCTGGTGGGAAAAATATCATCGAAAATCTTAAATGCACTATGACCTATCTGTCATGCCTTGCTACTGCAAGGCATGAATAAAATAAGGATTAATGTAGGGCCATGCTATTGCATGGCCGATAAATTTTCTAACAATTGAAAAAATTGATATGTTCTTGATAAGTTGATATTTAAATAATACTGCCATCGATAGCATGGCTCAGATATTGTCCGGAAATACAAAATCAACATAGGTTGATAAAAAGATATTTAAATAGTAGGGCCATCAATAGCATGACTCAGATATTGTCCGGAAATACAAAATCAACAAGGTTGATTAAACGATTTTTAAA
>CAMPIQ010000135.1 GCA_946886475.1 uncultured Chitinophagales bacterium
CTCAATGTGGTAACTGAAAGGATCTGGTTTCCGCAAGGAATCCAATTCCAGTTACTATTTGTTATATGATGATTATTGTTTAACTTAAAAGAAGTATACAAAACTCCCTTTCCAGTACCTGGAGAACTCTCATCAATACAATCATAATTCATTCAGGATATACTCAAACCATACCCTCCGGAAAAGAGAAAAATGTATGGTATGGCCTGGCCATATCCTGAAAACGTTTTTTTTCATCAATCAAAACACTGTTATGAGAATATTATTTGTATTGATTCTCCTGTCATGCTTTTGCATATTACAGGCACAGGATCTGACACCTGCCAGGGCAGAACAATTATATGGACCTGGTACCACTATCAGCACCTCAAAAACCTCGGATGCTTCTATGACCGAGACCACAACCATTTCCTACACAGATAAAGATGGTATTGTGCGAAGAAGGGAAGAAAGGGTAATAGATGTTTCAGGTAAAACCCTTCATAAAAAAGTTACCGAATATTCATTAAGCGGACGCATTACAAAATCTTCCTACACCACTTATCCGGGTGGTGGAAATATCCCTGACATCAATGCAGAAGGCAACCAGATCAACAGCCTTACGGAAACCAAAGAATTCGACCGCAAGGGAAGAACCACATCACATACAGTTGAAAGTACCGGATGGGATTATTCAGATGACAGGGCAAGAAATACAACCTTTGATATCATGAAGAATGAGGGTACGAAACCATCCGACGACTGGAAACCTTATCCGATCAATGTCTGGGCGGTTTCCTATAATCCGCCCAATCAGACCTGCATACCTAAACTGAGCGCGTTCGCCGGTTATAGTTATCTGAATGCTGATTATGGAACACAACGTGAAAGTTATCCTTTGGGCTTTAATATTTCAGCGTCTTATTTTCTGGGATCGAAAATCAGTGTAGTTGCAGATGCCAGCATGCATATTAAAAAAGACGAGGATTATAAGTGGACGCAGTTTTATGTTGGCGTTGGCGCCCAGTATAATTTCAGTAATCCTGAAAATTGTTCCCAGCCTGTAAAGCCTTTTGTAAACCTTATGGCCGGTATCTACAGCGATGCATACAGTTATGATGGAGACAAATTGTATAGCGAATGTGAATTTGCCCTGATGCTCGGTGGTGGATTCAATTATATGATGAATGAGTGCACCGGACTCAGATTGCAGGCACATGCCATTGCACCGGGAATCGGAAAGGAAAATTCTCCGGTTAATATAAGAGTTAGCGCAGGATTAATGTTTGCGTTTGGAGAAGCTCCAAAGTTTTAATGGGAAGCCAATAGCTATCGTTCATGGCTATTGGCTTTGCATTTTCTACAGATCAAAAGAGATCTACATCGGGCCATTGTGTTGCATTATTATTTACTGCCTGCCACATCAATCCATCAAAATCTGTAGCAAAACTACCGGATGTGGCTCTCGTATTGGCTACCATTGCCCAGGTATATCCCGTCGATGTTCTTACAACCTGTGATATGGTGCCGGGTAAGCTGCCTATATGCCACCAATGATTGTTTGTATTGACATTCCAACCCAATGCATAGTTTGTTATGGAAGATGGAGTGCTCATGGTTGTAATAGAAGCAGCATTGAGAATATCGGCCTTGGTGGAAAATCCATCAACCCTAACAAGTAATTTTACAAGATCCGTTGCTGTGGCTATCCAGCCGCCGTTAGCATCCATCCTTGGAAGGTTGAAACCATAAGGGTTTTGTCCTCCCTGTCCATAATATTTTACTTCATTATTTTTTCTTTCCGCTTCTGTACTTCCGCCAATGGACATATTGCTGATGCCGGCAGGCTGAAGCACATTTGTTTTTACATATTGCTCATAGGTCTGGCCGGAAATTTTTGCGATCACCTTTCCTAAAACTGCATAGCCAAAATTAGAATATGCAAAATTCGTCCCTGGTGTATGCTGGAGTGGCTGGTTATCCAAGGCCCATGATATCAACTGGTCAAGAGTAAGCGTTGGATTGCTGAACATGGCATCGGTTGCATTGTTAGGCCAGCCTCCGGAAACATGATGCAGTAAATGTCTTACTGTGATGTTTGTAATATTGGGACCATATGGTTGTGTGCCATATTGGGTTCCCAGTATACTTCCTGCACCAAAAACCTTCTGGTCAAGATTAAGCTGACCTGCTTCCACCAGCTTCATTATGGCAATGCCCGTAATTGGTTTCGAAACGCTTGCAATTCTGAAAAGGCTTGAGTTGGTAACATCGGTGCCTGCAGTTACGTCGGCCTTGCCATAACTCTTTGCATAAACAAGCTTCCCATTCTTAGATATGGCCAGTGACAAACCAGGCACATTGTATTGTGTCATAAAACCGGAAATGGCATTATCAACCTGTGGAATATTGGCTGGCTGGGGATTGGGATTTGGGTTCGGCGCAGGATTGTTGCTTTCTTTTTTACAAGAGATACAAACAACTATGGATAAAGCAAGGATGAAAAGTCTCATGACGAAAAATTTCATCGAAACTATCCCGGAACCGAAGACAATTCAATACCCCATTGGGGTAAATATTCAAACCAAATCAAAAGGTGATAAGCATTGTTAGATTTGTGAACCACCATGGTCCGTTTTCTTCCTGCCTTTTATCTGTAAGTGCTCCATCTGATTTCCCAGCAGCATTTTTTTCCCTACAGAGGTAAAACCTAACTTCAGATAAAACCTTCCCGCATCAGGGTTATCAATATTTACAAGCAACCCTAAAGTACAACCCTGTTTGTTCACGTATTCATCAATGATGAATCTTAAGACCGTTGTACCGATTCCTTTGCCCTGTTCATTGGGACTTACACCAAAAGTATCAATGTAATATTCTCCCGGTTGCGTTTCGTCTTCCGGCCTGAGGTCTCTTTGATAAAGTAAGCTTATGTAATCCAGCACCGGCTGTCTTAATTCATGCAATTTTGCGCCGTCATATAGATTTATTGCTGCCACCACTTTATTTTCATTTTCAGCTACCCAGCAGTTTTGAAAAGAATACTGGTTATTTTCCTTTTTTATGAAATGCAACATAAATTCCCTGGCCTCATGAGGATTGTTTTTACCTATTACTTTGTATACAATATCCTTCATTGCCAACAACAGGTACGCTGCAATGAATTCTGCATCTCCTAAAGTTGCTTTTCTTATGATCATCTTTAATAAAGAATAATGTGGATCGCAATTGCTTTCCGCATGGAGGCTGCTTCAATGAATAAATAGGTTGGTTTAAATTCAGGGAAACAACATGTTTAATGTTGCAGTCAAACCGGATCTCATTTTCTGATGGCCGGTACTGCTTCAGATTAAACATGTTGCTCTTCTCTTACTTTATAGGCTCATAGTCCTTAAACAAATTCACTTTCGTTTTTTCAACCTGCTTTCTATAATCCATCCATTTTGTTCCATAAAAATTATTGATCCTTTCAACAGCAGCACCAATATGTGCTTCTGCATTTTTCACCAGCGTTTCTTCCTGCGCACCAGGAGCTATGCTTTTTGAAGTAATATATTGCTGGGCAGATTGCATGCTTCCCATTACAGTTACCTGTCCCAAAGGTCTTGATAAACCCTGACGTTCTGATGATGTGCCACTGATGTATTCACGGATATTTTTAATAGAATCCTGCATGGCCTTCGTTGCTTTTCTCAAAGAATCAATTTCCCTGCCTTTTAATCCGCGAACCTGTGCTGTGATCTTCGCAAGTACTTCTTCCGATTCGGCTAAACGGTCCATACCGGTCAACAGTTTGTCTGAAGACCTTCGCAAACGGTCAAGCATATTTCTTTGTGCTACAATTACAGCATTTGATTTATCCAGGCGGGGATCATCTTTGATAGTTACATAAGTAGAATCCTTCTCCGTTCCATAATTCAACACTACTTTATAGGTGCCGGGAAAAACCTGCATGCCTCCCGGTTCAGCCCCGCCTCCACCGCCACCAGACCGGCCACCTCTCCCAGGCTGACGGAAACCCTTTTCTTCCATGCCCCACCAGTCGCGGTTCAGGCCCGTTTCTGCTTTCCATTTCAGGTTTCTGATCTCTTCATTTTTATCATTATAAATTTTTACCTGTACAGAATCCGTATTACGGCCTTTGGTGCCGGCATCTCCATTTGTTTTAACGTCCGGTGCAGAACTTTTAATAAAATAACTTATAGCAGCGCCTCTTCTTTTATTATCAGCACTATACAATCCATAGGTGCTCCAGTCGTAACCGGGAGCCTGTCTGTAATTGGCCTGGTAAGCAACCGGCGCATCAAATGCAGTGATAGCTTTAGTAAATGATTTGCCATTATTAGCAGCAATGGTCCTTAATGGACGGATATCATCAACCACCCAGAGGGCTCGGCCAAAAGTGGCAATTACAAGGTCAGCTTCTCTTTCCTGTTGCACCATATCAAAAGTGGAAACTGCAGGAAAGTCTTCATTCTTCCAGTGTTGAAAATGATTACCATTATCAAAACTTACCCATACACCATGTTCTGTACCTGCAAATAAAAGATTTGGCTCTACAGGATCAGGTAAAACGCAAAGCGCATAACCTCTCACATTTTTATCATGCAATATGTTGGTCCATGTTCTGCCATAATCTTTTGTACGGAAAATATAAGGTTTAAAGTCGCCGCGGCGATAATCATTCACCACTACAAATGCTTCACCGGCATTGTGCCTGGAAGCACGTATCTGTGGTATCCATGCTCCTGTGGGCATACCGGGAATCTTTCCGCGGAAACTTGTCCAGGACCTTCCTCCGTCTCTGGTGAGTTGAACATTTCCATCATCCGTTCCAACCCAGATCACACCCTGTTCTTTTGAAGAAGGTTCAATGGCAAGAATGGTACAATGATTTTCTGCTCCGGTTATATCAAGTGTAAGTCCACCGTTTTCACTTTGATCATATTTCTTTTCATCGTTGGTGGTGAGGTCAGGAGAAATGATCTGCCAGCTTGAACCTTTATCGGTGCTCTTATGCACAAACTGACTTCCATAATAAATGGTCTTCTTATCAAAAGGATCCTGGGCTATAGCGGAATTCCAGTTAAAACGCAACCTTGTAACCGTGTCTAATGCAGGTGGTTTTAAAAACCATCTCTCACCTGTTTTATAATTTATCTTGCCAAGATTTCCACCCTGGCTCATGGAATAAACCCAGTCGGCATTCTCTGCATCTGGCATGGCATCAAATCCGTCGCCGCCTCCCACATTGTTCCAGTAAAAATTGCGGATACCGCCATTTATCCAGGTATAGGCAGGTCCATGCCAGGTACCATTATCCTGCATGCCACCCATTACATTGTATGGAATTTCATTGTCAACATTTACATGATAAAATTGCCCTACGGGTAAATTTTCATTAAAGGTCCAGGATGCGCCCCGGTCTCTTGATAAACCAATACCGCCATCGTTGCCTTCAAGAATAAAATTGGGATCATCGGGATGAATGAACCATGCATGATGATCGGGATGAATGCCGGAATAAGGCAGCAAAGTTTTAAACGTTTTACCGCCATCTTCACTCACATCCACCATTGCATGTATACTGTATATGCGATTTTCATTCTTTGTATCGACCCTGATATCCTGAAAATAAAATGGCCTGTTGGTTACCCATTGTTCATCATTATTTACAAGCTCCCATTTAAATCCGCCATCATCACTTTTATACAAACCATTTTTTGAAGCTTCCACCATTGCATACACTCTCGATGGCATACTGCGTGCAAAGTCAAGTCCGATACGCCCAAGATTTCCGGCCGGCAATCCATCTTCTTTTCCCAAACGTTTCCAGTTCTTACCTCCATCCACTGTAATAAACAAACCACTTCCAGGTCCGCCGCTGCGCATGCTCCATGGCGTACGCCTGTGTTGCCACATATTGGCAATTAGCTTATTTGGATTGGAAGGATCCATTATCAATTCAGCGCAACCGCTGGAATCGTTTGTATAAAGTATCCTGTTCCATGTTTGTCCGCCATCCATTGTTTTATAAACACCTCTTTCGGGATGCTCATCATATGGATTACCAATGGCCGCTGCGTACACAACTTCAGGATTTGCAGGATCGATAAGGATCCGGTGAAGGTTCCTGGTTTTTTCAAGACCCATTAGTTTCCAGGTTCTGCCTCCATCCATTGTTTTATAAATTCCTTCTCCAAGGTTGATAGAATTACGCGGATTGCCTTCGCCTGTTCCAACCCAGACAATATTGGGATTGGATTGCTGAATGGCAATGGAACCGATGTTAATGGTAGGCTGTTCATCAAATACGGATGTCCAGGATGCGCCGGAATTCGTTGTCTTCCATACCCCACCGGAAGCGGCACCTACATACCATATATCTGGATTATCCACCACAACATCAACTGAAGTTATCCGGCCGCTCATACCCGCAGGGCCTATGTTGCGCGGCTTTAGCGCCTTCAATTGATCCATCTCTATGTTCTGGGCAAAGACTGTACATGAAAAAGCAGTCAGAAGAATAGTAGTCAGAAATTTCATTCAGCAAATTTTAGTGGATTAAACTTACAGATAAGTTTGGAAAAAGAAGCGGAGAAAGGAGAATCGGGAATCGGGAGGCGGTGAGTCGGGAATGAACAATGTCGAATCTTTAAATACTTTTGACATAGTCATCCGCTTCAAGTAAATAATAGATAAAAGGACTACTACCCCTGATCTTGTATCCCGCAGGAATCTGAGCGTCGAATAATTTGATGGGCTATAAAAAAAGAACCAGGTAAAATATTTACAAAGAGTTTTTTGTATTTGGACGTTCAGATCCGCCCGGTGCGGATGACAAGATCCATGTGGCGGGAATTGTTCGAGGGTCGTTTACGTCATGGTCCAGATCCCTGCGGGATGACAAGATCATGGTGGTGAATGTCCATGCATCGTTTGTTTACATTCGACGATCAGGGCTTTGCAACAAAAAGGGCAAAGAAGAATGATCTTCTTTGCCCTTTCACATGTTATATTAATTATTAAAAGGTCTTTTGCACGCCACCCGGAACATTTGCATTTTCCGGATAAAGAACTGTTCTGACGTAATTATTCATATTCAGGAATTTATTCGCTGCATTTTGAAGATCCTTAACTGTCAGGGCATCCACTCTTTTTTCATAACTTAAAATATTTTCCGGATCGGTGCCATTGATATGTGCATTAGATAAACCGGTCAGCCAAAAATCATTGTCCTGGATCTTTGTCTGGTAATCTTTCTTCAACGTTTCTTTTACTTTATCAAGATCTTTCTGATCGATCTTTCCTTCGTGCACATTTTTCACCAGTTCAAATAAAGCTGTTGTTAGCTTGTCAACATTCTCTGGTCCACAAGGCATATTAGCCTGAATAGTATAATGAACATAAGGACGCTTCTGAATGCCGCCATTGAAACCTCCACCATAAATACCACCCATTTCCTCCCGTAATTTTTCAATCACTTTTATATTGAGCACATCCAGCGTTGCTTTTAATGCCAGGTTGTCTTCAGCCTTGTATTCGGTTTCTCCGGTCCAGGTTACAGTGATCATGCTTTGTGCTTCTTTCCCCTTTTTGATATTGGCATTAACAACACCTTTCACCGGTCTGATTCCATTGTCCCTGAATGAAGCCTGAGATTTAGATGCTGGCAATGAACCAAGATATTTTTCAAACAATGGTTTTGCTTTTTCCACATCTATGTTGCCAACGAATGTAAAGTGCAGTCCATTAGCATTTCCAAAAACCTGGTTATAGATCCCGAGGCTTTTATCAGCACTCACCTTATCAAGGTCTTCCGCTGTGGGAATCTGGTTCATCCAGGGATTACCATTATATAAGATCTGGTTTAATGTATCCTGATAAAATGTTTTTGGATCTGCCTTTATGTACTGCAGGTAACCTTTTATATTTTTAATAAAGGCATTTACAAGCGTCTCATCCTTCCTTGGTTTTGTTATATAGAGATTTACAAGCTGGAGAAAAGTTTCGAAATCCTTTATGCTGCTGCTTCCTTCAATGCCTTCTTCATGATTGTTCAGATAAGGCGTAACGCTGATGGTTTTTCCCGAAAGAAATTTCTTAAGGTCTGTGGGCGACATGTCACCAACACCCATCATCTGCACTATCTGCGCTGCACTTTCTGCATTGGGTTTGTCCTCAAGTGGAAAGCGATGCCAGCCGCCATGGCGCATAGCATCCATTTTTATTTCGTCATTTTTCAGGGTGGTTGGTTTTACGGTAATGGTAACACCGTTGCTCAATGTAAGACTGACCGTTCCAAGCTTTTCGTTTTTTGATTCAGCCGTAACCTTTCCTGCAACCAGATCATTTGTTACAAGATCTGAAGCAACCGCTTTTTCTTCATATGGTTTTACCTCTTGTTTTGATGCAGCCATTACCTGTGTCAGTAATTCTTTATCAGAAGGCAGCTCGGCTTTCTTTGATGCTGGACCCTGCAACATCACAAACGGATGAGAAGAGGCAGCCAGTTTTTTTGCCACAGCATTAACTTCTTCCACCTTTATTCCCGGCAGTATCTGTTTTATGAACTGGTAATGATTTTCGGTTCCAACAATAGGTTCACCTGTAAGGAAGTGATTGACATAGTTGCCAACAATGCGGTTCGATTCTACTTTATCCTTTTCAGCAAAAGCTTCTTCCGCCTGGTTCATCAGGTCGGATTTAGCCCTGTCTAATTCAGTTTTCAAAAAGCCGAATTGTTTTGCTCTTTCTGTTTCACCATACAAAGCATCTATGGCCTGCTTGGTTGTTCCTCCTCCAATCACAGCATATGATACAAAAGCATCATAGCCACGTATGAAAGGGATCTTACCCGTAAAACCATACAGGAAGGGCGGGTTTTCTTTCTGTGTCAATTCTTCAAGACGTTGATTGATGAGTGTAGCTACCAGGTCTTCCAGTATGGACTGCCTGTAATCGCCCCATGTTTTGATCTTTACAGAAGGCTTCATTGAATTGATCATCTGCACCATGGTATTCGGCAATTCCTCATCTGTAAGCACCATAGTTTCCGAAGCTGCCCGGGCTTTTATGGGTGTAATAGCCGGACGCACAGGTGCATTGGCCGGATTCTTATATTTTCCAAAATGAGCTATGATCTTTTTTTCTGCTACAGCCGGATCCAGATCTCCCACCACAATAACGGCCATAAGATCAGGACGGTACCATTGCCTGTAAAAGCGCTCCAGTGTTGCATACTTGAAGTTCTTCAGGATCGAATCCTTACCTATAGGTAAACGTTCAGCATATTTAGAACCATTGAATAATGACGGAAAATACTGGCGCATCAGTCTTTCCTGTGCTCCTTTACTGAGCCTCGACTCTTCAAGAACCACACCTCTTTCCTTATCAATTTCGGTTTTGTCGAGAAGATTGTTGAATGCCCAGTCTTCCAGAACAGTAAATCCTTTTTCAACAATTTCAGGATCACCTGAAGGAATGGGTAGCATATAAACAGTTTCATCAAAACTTGTATAAGCATTCAGGTCAGCACCGAACTTTACACCTACCTTCTGCAGGTAATCTACCAATTCATTTTTGGGAAAGTTTTTGGAACCATTGAAGTTCATGTGCTCCATAAAGTGTGCAAGTCCCAGCTGGTCCTTATCCTCCAGTATAGACCCTGCATTGATGGCCAGCCGCAGCTCCACTTTATTTTCAGGTTTTGGATTCTGACGGATATAATAAGTAATGCCATTCGGGAGCTTTCCCAGTTTTACTTTGGCATCAACGGGAAGTGGTTTACCAAGGTCGATCTGGGCAAAACTTTGAAAACTGAATAAAACGAGTAATACAACACTAAACCGGCGGATCAGGTTTGATTTCATAATCTAATTATTAAGAATCGTAAATATAAAAGAATA
>CAMPIQ010000136.1 GCA_946886475.1 uncultured Chitinophagales bacterium
ATTTTATACCCTGGGGTCATTAGGAGGAAGTACTGGAAGTCGTTCCAACACCCAGCCAATGATCTGCGTGCCAGGGTGAGACAATTTGTTATTTATAATTTCAGAGTTCACTTCAAAAGGTCCAAAATCTGATGCGTTTTTTGCATTATCTATATCAACCTGTGACCATGATGCTTCGATATTAAGATTGCGGACTGCAAGAAAGGCAACAGGCATTGAAGTGAGGCCTCCGGATTTACCTGGTTGAGACAATTCACCTTTTGCAATCCGGGGCAGATACCAGTTTTTGTTATAAAAAAATGTTGACAATAGCCATGGCCGGTCTATGCTGACAAGGCAGTATTCAAAATCTATTTTTACTTCTTTTGTTTCTGATGGTGCCATTGGTGCGTTCTCTTTGATAAAATGACTCACTTCGTAGCGCTGTGAAAGATTTAGACCTTTGATCAGGTTTATAAATTTTGAATGTGCTTTAAATGTTCTTACCGGTTCAGCAACTTCGGCGGTTGTGCCTGCAACCGACCGGTGAAAGCCGGTTACTGATGCTCTTCGTGTGCTTACTCTTGGTCTCGCTCTTCTGGAAATACCGATACCTGCTTCTGAAAGAGCAGCCGCAGATAACAAAAAAGGACTTTCTTTTTTACGCATCATAATCCTTTCGTGAAGCTGTATCGGTTTAGTGGTTTCTGAAGGGGTTCGTGCCAGAAACTGCGACAAAACAGCATCATCCAGTTTGAGTCTCCATATCATTTTCGAAGGAGGCAGTATTTCTGTTTTTTCACTTACTTGAAAACTGTGTTTTGTCCATCCATCTGTATTAGCCGGGTCGAACCAGTTTTCAGGAGTAGTAGCACTTGCTCTGAAACCATCTTCACTGCTGCCCGCTTCAGTATGTACTTCCCATTTTTTATAGGCATCTGATCTTGCAGAGATAAAATTATTGGTGATGTGTTCTGCATCAGGTTCTGTGTCCTCTACTGCTGGTAAAGAACTCTTGAGGATATTTATGTAGAACTGGTCGATCTTGTTGCCTGAACGTACTATATTAATATTATCAGGCTCTTCGATCAGAATACTATTTACAATCTCAGAAATGGCCTCTTTCTTTTTACTCACATCATTAATGAATGCTTCATTTATGAAATCTTCATCAGTTATTGACGAACCAATTTTGTCGAAACGGAAAAACACATCAGATTCTGTCTGGTATTTCTGAAGAAAATATTCATTCAGTGGTTGAAATACCGAGTGGATAGTAATACCCATATTGAAAAAATATAAAGGTTGAAAATAGAGGCACACGGTAGTGTGCCTCATGTTGAATTAAGCAGGAACTGCACCGCCTTCCACAAGTGGACGTTCTTCCACTTTTGGTGCATCATTTTTCGGACACAGTGTAACCAATTCACTGATCCATCCAATGATCTGCGTACCTCTTATGCGCAAACCTTCATCCGTTTTTTCAGTTTCCATTGAAGTATTGCTTTTGCTGTTTGCATATTTGCCACTTAACTTGAATGGTCCATAACCAACTGAACCTCCCGCGCTGACATCTTTTTTAACTGCATCATAATGTTCATGGAAATCTTTTGCTTTGATCTCAAGGTCCCTGATCACGATGATCTGTTTTGGAATAATTGGCAACCACGCACTGGCATCTGAATCCTGCGGATACACCTGGTCCATCTTGCCAGATGAAATACTTCCCTTGGGATGATTACCTACAAGGAACCAGTTTCCCATATCAAAAAGGATGGAATCCAGCCAGGGACGGTTCACCGTAACAATTGCATATTTGAATTTGATTTCAAGTCCGTCTACTTTTTTGTCGTTATGTTCTTCTTTTTTTTCATAACCTACATTGGCTTTGGCACTCCAGAATCCAAATGACACACCACCGCTTGCACTAAATGATGTAGTTTCTGTTTCTGTTGTTACAGTTTCCTTGTTGTATGAGTATTCATATTCTGTCCAGCCGTCATTTTCCACTTCAGTTTCAGCCCAATTGGAAGGGAAAAGTTCAACATACTGGCTGGTAACGGGAATCACACCCTGGGTTGCGATACGATAGGCTTCAAATTTCTTTTTCGCAACAGCCAGCATGTGAGCTGCCGCATCTGTGCCCATTGCTGCAAGGTTGTCCTTGGCTTCTTCAATGAATTGCTTATACCCAACCGACATCCATTCATCCCATGCATTGTCAACATCGGCTATATATGTTTTTCCGGTTACACCCCAGAGTTGCGCGGTTTGTTTGTTGCTCATTGCAACCATAAATTGCGTGGTGTAATCCCTTACTGCTTTCTGATACTTTTTTGAATATTCCTGGTAGGCTTTATATTCTTTGGTATCCACTTCAATATCGCTTCCATCTTCATCCTTGATAGATTTTTTCAGGCGAGGATAATATTTATCCCTTATTTTTTTCTGAAACGCTTCCTGATCAGCAGGCAGGGGCAGTACATTGGCGCCATTAATAATTACTTCCCAGCTCTGGCTTATAGTGCTGCTATTGGGCACCGCCTGGTAAACTTCATTCAGCTGAATCTTCCTGTCAACCAGGGTGCATGTATTGGCAAGACTTTCATAACGTTTACCAATTTCTGAAGTGTCATCGGAACCCGGCTCAGGAGGAGGCTGAACTGTTGTTGGTGAGGTCATGTTGGGCTTCCAGGGTTTTTTGAAGTCATCCGGGTTTACAGGTTCTCCCACAGGTAGAAAAGAAACCAGGAATCCGTCCATTCCCTGAGGCTTCTGATCACTGATACCAAGAACTCTTCTTTTCATTTCGGCCATGATGGTGAATACATCTTTTTGTGGCATAAATATGGTTTTGATGATGAGGAAATACCTACTCTTTTTCATCAGGATTTTCGGTTACCTCCTGTATGGAATATGATAATAATTAACAATAAAGTCCTGTTTGAAAGAATGCCAGTCTTTCAATGATGATAATTTTCTTCCGCATTATTACCGGAAGGAAAATGGCATATCACTTCCCTTTTGTATTCTTCCGGCAATACAACAGACGAAAAATATTTCTGCTCAATTAATGGTTAATAAGATGGAATAACACAGGATGTTCGCCTAAGGTTTGGCACAATTACATGATCACTGGTTCATGAAGACTTGGATCTCATTTTCGAAGATGGTGTAGATTACGTGACCGGTTCGTGAATGAAGTTAGGATTGTTTTTAATATATCAACACCGTAATAATACCTAATTTTTATATGTATTATTACTATGTTACTGATGAGTTTGTGATGACTTGCTGGGGTATAAGAAGGAGAAATTTTTTCTGTTGGCTCAGTAAGCATGTCAAAACGGTAAAGGAATGGTAGTAATATGGGCAGGTTCAGTTTACGGGCAACATATGTTCTGTATCATCGGATTTCTATGCTTAAACAAGCAGATGATGAACAGTGATCTTTGTTTTTTTTATTGTTCAATTCCTTCCGTTCATCTGGAATAGACTATGCCGGCTCCCAGCCTGTAATTGTGTTGCATTTCATCAAAGAAAAACGTTGGTGCATATTCAGCCTGTATTAATCTTATGGACCAGTTTTGATGGATTCGCATATCAAGTGAACCTCCCAGATTGAAGTGCAATGACTGCTCCCTGTTTTTGAAATCATTACCCATGAAACTTGATTTCTGGATCCAGTTGGCTATGCCTCCCCTGAAGTGTGTAGTGAGGCAAAAACGCTTACTGGGTTTAAAAATATCCGGTAAACGATAATTAATACCGCCGGTAATGTGCATAAAACCCTCGCTTTGCTGATAATCATTTTGTTTTTCAGAATGATTATAATAACCGCCATCTACACTAATGCCTAATGAAGATCCAAGGTATTTGCTTGCTCCTATACTCACACCTATGCTTCCAAATTTTAAATTCTTATCACCAAAATGATAATAGCCCGGAACAACATGCAATTCAGGGGGAGGTCTCGTAAATGTCTGGTCCGTGACACAGCATTCCTGCGGACAATTATCCAGTCCCGCTCCTTTTAAAACATCGCGTATGTTTTCACAACTTAAGCTTGCCGAAACAGTACCCATCAAATCATCATGGTGGCCATCGCAGGGAGTTGAACATCGGGTATGGCTTGCAGTGGGCGCACAACAGCTGCCACCGGATGGTTCCGGCGGCGGGTCACAATTTCTTTCAACTGTAACTGCGCCGGTAACGGGATCGTATAAACGTGAACAGTATTTATCCGGAAGCCCGCAAAAATGAAGAACCTCATGACAGTAAACCGCTGCAGGCTGGTTTCTTCGCCATGTACCACTTACCGCTCCGCTGTTGGGCGTTCCGAGGTACGCATTGGAAGGAAGCCCATCATCGTTTACCATTTCAACGTAATGAAATGCACTTCGCTCATCCTCATTTAGTTCAGCAAAGCTTTTTACTACAACGGTGATCTTAGTCATACAGCCCTTGCTGCTATCAGTATCACAGGGAATAAAACATTCCTGGTTATAGCATTCTTCAAGTGCGCTACGTACTGTTTTAACATCCTCAGCGGTTCCCTGTATCGCAACCTGTATTACTAAATTAACCTGGCAGGGATTATTTTCATCGCGTTCTATTGTGGTGCCAAATCTTCGTGTGGATGTACAGCTTTGAAGCAGCATGAATATAACAACTGATATTATGATCAGAAACCTTTTCATGGTTGCTGCTTTTGTCCGTAATAGATGCGTAGTTGATGCACATCCAATAATGTGTTGAACCAATTTATCAATTCATTGATTGCCGGCACATCGGTGTTTATTAGATGTACACTATGTTTTCTTCCTCCGTTGTTCAGGGATATTAAAATACCTGCACCATCCGCCAGGCCTCCATCATATCTGGCATTAAGGTTAAAAAAACCTGTTTGTTCCGCTTTTAAAAAGAAGGAATCCAGTTGTGATTTTGAAATCTGGAAGGAGGAGGAATCTTTTCTTTCTCCATTGGTCTCGCGCAAGGAATAAAAACAGCTACCATCTGCGTAAATGGTAAGATCCTGGTAATTTCCATAGCTGGCTCTGGAGCCGGCATTGATATATATAACAGGTTGGGCATTACTGTCCAGGACAGATAAGAGAAAAAGTAAGCAGGCAGTTATTCTGATCATTACCGCAAAGTTTGCAGTGCGGATCCGGCCTTCAAAGGATGATATTAAGGTATCAAATATTTATGTATTGTCCGGTAGTTTTTATTAACTGGTTACAACCACTCCCGTCTTCCCGCGCTCTTTCTCCGTTCTTCCTCTCGTACGCTCATTGCAGTAGTTCCAGATAATCCATCGGGAGTAACCCGTACTTTTTCTTAAAACATTTTGTAAAATAGGAAGGACTTGTAAATCCTGAATCATAGGTGATCTGGGAGATGGTATACTTTCTTTTCTTCAGTAGCTCCTTAGCTTTTTCAAGGCGATATTCTTTTAATAAATGATTGGGAGAAAGATCAAAAAGATCAACCGACTTACGGTATAATTGTGATTTGCTCATGGCCATAGCCTGGCAATAATCTGCTATATTGAATTCAGGGTCATGCCAGTTGGCTTCAAGCTGATGGCAAATAGACTCCAGCGCCGCTTCATCGGAGGGAGAAAGTGTAAAAATTACTTTTTCGTTACGGATATGATCGGCAGATACCAGGTCTTTAACGCCCCCGCTTATAGCAAGGTTCCTTTCCTTGCATATATTGCATAATTGCCTGGCCATCTGAATGGTGTCGCCAAATAAATGATTGCTTTTTTCAACTGGCTCTCCGCAATGAATTCCAATTCTGAATCCTGTTTTGCCTGCATCTTCAATTTCTTCCCGGATGGACAGCGCACATGAAATGGCTTTGGCTGCAACTGAAAAAGAAACAATAAAGCCTTCACCCGCATGTTCAACATTATTGCCGCCAAACAGTGACACCTGTTTTATTATGATCTCATTTTGCTTTTTAATAAGATCTGTTGCTTCTTCTTTTCCAAGTTTATATTGTAATAATACGGGATCAATGGTTTTAGTTACCAGCAGGATCCTGAAAGAAGGATCGTGAAATACTTTCAATCCTGCTGCGTTGGTTTCCGCCTCTTCAGGATCATAAATCCGGCCAAGGAAAGATTCAACAACAGAGTTATCAACTTCTATTACCTTATTGGGAATTAATCCATGTGCCCTGCTATGTAATTCAGTAACGATCTCCTTTGAAGGTGCATCTATAAGACAAAAAACCTTTTCCCTTTTTTCATCGATCCAGTAGGTCATGCATTTGCATCCATAACTATCCTGCAATAAAAGGTCCTTATGGTGTGCCTGTGCAACATCTGTTGCCTGTACACCCGGAACAATATGTACGTCCATGTAAATTGGCATAACCGGATTGTCATGGGGCCGGCCGGTGGCTTACAGCCAATAGCCAATGACCTTTCTGACAGTAGTGAATATAATATTTTTTTTGGAGGCAAAATAAAGCCGGAGTATTTTATATCTACCCCGGCTTTATAATATCTACAAACTATTTACTAATACGCCCGCTTCTCAGTTCCCGGTACTGCAGGTCTTTTGAATTCTTTGGACTTCAATAATTTTTTTGCTTCTTCAATTGCAGCCATTAACTGCGGATCAACACCTTTAGCCATCATACCTAAATTTTCGGGTACTGCAATATCGGGCTCCACACCATGTCCTTCCCTGAACCAGGTGCCGTCCGGATTATACATACGGAATGATGGAACCGTAACGGTGCCTCCGTCAATCAAAGGCGGTACGCCGCTGATACCAATCAAACCGCCCCAGGTTCTTGCACCTACCAGAGGACCCAGTTTTTTCCTTCTGAAATAATCCGGGAAGGCATCACCGCCAGATCCGCTCCAGCCATTGATCAGCATTACTTTGGGACCAAAATGTGCGAATGGGGGCCATGGCCAGGTTTCGCCATCGCGAATGGCCCAGAAAGCAAGCGGGTCGCGGTTGAGCATTTCAATAAAACGGTCGGGTATCTGTCCGCCGTCATTAAACCTTTCATCAATGATCAGCGCTTTTTTATGCCACTGCGCATTGAACTGGCGCATTAATTCATTTTGTCCGTCAACACCTGTACTGGGAACAAAGATGTAACCAATTTCACCATTACTTTCCTCTTCAACTTTCTTACGCATGCTTTCAATCCATGCCAGGTGACGCAGGCGATATTCATCTGGCATTGCTTTAACAATAGCAGTTTTGGCACCATTCATTGATGGTGTACTGTTATACGTGATCTCAATGGTTTTATTGGCCAGTCCCTGGAAGGCAATAAAGGGATCCGTATCTGTTGTAAGCGGAATGCCATTTACGGCAAGTATATAATCACCTTCTTTGATATTCACACCAGAAATATCCAATGGCGATCTTGCTTCAGCATCCCATGATGCACCTTTCAGGATGTTTTTGATCCTGTAGTGTTGGTTTTCTGCCTGCCAGTCAATTCCAAGGTATCCTACATTCTGCATTTTGGATCTTTCTATATCACCACCTCCATGATATGTATGTGATGCATTCAGTTCACCGATCATTTCACCAATTACAAAATCTGCTTCTTCGCGTGTCAAGGCCCCATCAAGCATCTTAAGGTAGCGGTCGCGAATGGCGGTCCAGTTTGTACCATGCATTTTTGCATCATAGAAATAATCGCGCTGAAGTCTCCACGCATCCATAAAGATCTGTTTCCATTCTTCAACCGGATTCACCATTACCTGCATTTCATTTGTACGTAAAGGTTTATCAAACTTCTGGTTCTCCGCGGCATTGATCACGGCGTAACTGTTAGGCCTGCCTACCAGCATTTTCTGTTTGTTATGTGCCAGTACAAAAAAGTTAGCATCATCAAGAACTGTTTTCTCTTCTCTCTTATCGATATCAAAATATTTGATACTGTTCTTTGCCCCGTTATTTCCTGTATTTGGAATACGCATGTAAAAGATCTTTCCTTTTCCCGCATCAAGGTTACCATAGTTTCCGGGTGGTACAGGCAGAAGGGTTATTCTTTCCTCAAAACCATCAAAATCGATATCGGTAGTTTTGGCGGAAGGTTTTTTGGTGAGCGCTGCAGAATCTTTTTTCTCTTTTTTATTTTCAAGTGCAGGATCTGGTTTCACTTCCCCTTCGGTTATGGCTACGGCATCATTCTTTGGTGCGAGTAATGAGGGTGTTGTTTTTTTAAGCGCCACTGCAGCTACACTTCTGGTATTATTATAGACAAAAGTATTATCAAGGTCACTGTATACAGGACTGAACGTCTGGCTGGTGAGCAGGTAGAGGTATTTTCCTTCCGGGTCAAATACCGGATTGTTGCAATTATAAAAACCGGAGGTCAGTTGTCTGGTCTTTTTAGTTTCATGATCATAAATGAAAATGGCATTATGATAATTTTCAAGATCGCGGTGGTAAGCCATGTACCGGCTGTCGGGCGACCAGCTCGAACCAAAGCCCTGGAGTGGACCATGCATCCAGCGCAGCGCTTTGTCAACCTGGATGGTTTGGTTGGTTGTAAGGTCATAAACCTGGATCCTCATGGATTTGTCTATGAAGGATAACTTCTTACTATCGGGCGACCATACTGCATCATACCTGAAACCCGGGCCATAATTTGTCAGTTTCTTTGCGGAGCCTTCCTTATCCGGCTGCATGATGTATAATTCGTATTCTCCTGATGCATCACTCCAGTAGGCAATGTGTTTTCCATCCGGCGACCATACAGGATAACGCTCGGCGGCATCGGAAGTTCTTGTAAGGTCTTTCACAAAACCATTTTCTGCAGGTACTGAAAAAATATCGCCCCTGGCCTGTAATAATACCCTGTTGCCATCCGGACTTAAGCTGATGAACTGCACCAGGTTTTCCGCTGTTTCAATTTTGGGTTTTACCATAGCACGGTCTGTAACCACATTGACCACTACTTCTTTTTGATTTTTTTCAGTGATGTTGTATAAATACAATTTTCCTCCTGCCTGGTACACAATATCGTCAGGGCCGATGGAAGGAAAATGCACATCATCATTAGTGAACCTGGTTACCTGTTCGTATTGTTTTGTTGTGAGATCATATCTCCAGATATTCATCCTCATTTCAGCACCCCGGTCGGAAAGAAAATAAATTGACCGGCCATGCCACATCGGGAATTCACTTCCGGCTTCTTCAGAAACAGACAGGTTAACATCTGTTTTTGACTGCAGATTGAAAATATGTATATCTGCCCTCCAGCCACCCCGGTAACGTTTCCAGTTTCTGCCCACCTGTGACCGGAATACAAGAGCGATCTCCTTTCCATCGGGCGAATAAGATCCGTACTCTGCATAGGCCAGCGGTAGTTTATCAGCAGCACCTCCCTGTGCGTTCACTGTATAAAACTGGTTGAACCTGGCCTTACCGCTTTCTCTTGAAGAAGCAAACAAAACTTTTTTCCCATCCGGGGTCCATTCAATGGTGCGGTCGGGATAACCATGAGAGGTAAGCCGCACAGGTACGCCGCCATCTGTTGGAATAACATAGACATCACTATTGCCATCATAGTTTCCTGTGAAGGCAATAGTTTTTCCGTCGGGGGAAAATTTCGGATAGCTTTCAACGCCTGAAGGCGAGCTGAGTTTAAGTGCAGTGCCTCCATGTTTGGGCATCACCCAAATATCGTTGGCGTAAGTAAAAACGATCTTATCTTTTGATACATCAGGAAAGCGGAAAAGTCCGGCATCTACCTGGGCAAAAGTTATTGTTGAAATCAACATGCAGGCAATAAGAATAAGCTTTCTCATAAAGAGCGTTTTAGTT
>CAMPIQ010000137.1 GCA_946886475.1 uncultured Chitinophagales bacterium
GTTAGGTTGAAGATTGCCCCGTCACTTTGTGTACGGGGCAATTTTATGCCTCTACGGGAACCCTTTCCCACATCCATACAATACAGCATTTGTCCAATAAAAAAAGTGCAACGGTTAGTTGCACTTGAATAAATGAATTATTTAAATTGTCATACTTTATGACCCAGATGCCCCTTTGCAGAGACATGGTTTGTCCTAATCCACTCTCCTGAACCCACCGGCTATTAATGACAATACAAAAAGTACCAGGAAGATATAGAACAGGATCTTGGCTATTGATGCAGCACCGGCTGCAACTCCACCAAATCCGAATATGGCTGCTATAATAGCTATCACCAAAAAGATAAGTGTCCAGCGTAACATAGTAAAAGGTTTTTGTTGGTTAATAAATTTTCATACTTAACAATCAAAGAACCGTACCATAATTATCAGTCAGCATGATTAGCTTTTGATTGAAATCGAGGGCGGTTTTGAGGAATTTGTTCCACCAAACATCATGGTTTTCAATACATTTTTCCGGATCCCCGCCTTGGAAAAAATGGTATTGTTTTTTCATTAGGAAAGAAACAGGGAATGATATGTCCCAAATTCAATAACAATCATTTAAAAATATCTTGCTTTTATGCAAAAGGCGTTGTCTACTCAATCCTCTTCAGTTGCTGTTCAAATGATCGGATCGGGCAAACCCACTATACCCGTTTCTGGCAGGCAAACCGTAATTGAAAGAAAAATTTCGGATCCTTCTTCCTCTTTTCCAAAAGGAGAAAGGTATCCAATTCCCGCTTTTTTTGAATACAGGATCAAGCCTCGCGACTATGATCCGCTCTGAATTTTTTTTTTCACCCTGAACCATTTATTTGTCCTGCCAATGGCGGGACTTTTTTGTATAGGGCAGTAAGAAAACCTGGTTTGTTATATACTGCATTACTTAAAAATTAAAAACCCCAATTTGGGGTAAAAATTCCCCGTGGTGCCGTTTAAAATTAATTGAATTCGGGATGAGCAAACAGTGCCGTACAATTTATAATTTTTAGTGGCTTGATTATCAACCTATAAAAACTAATTCTGGCTCTACAGTTTTTTGGTGTTACTGTTGTTTTATGAAGGGTACGCCAAAATCACCACAATGATCAATCAGCATTTAGGCCAAAAGCAACGCCTTAAGATCCTGCCGCAACAGATCCAGTTGCTCAATTTCTTCCATCTGAATACACTGGAGCTGGAACAACGGATTCAGCAGGAGATAGAAGACAATCCATTATTGGAAGATCAGAAAAATGAATTTGAGGCAACAGTTGACAAGTACAACAAGGATTCTGTACAGGATTACCAGGACTGGGAAGAATATGGATATGACGATATTCCGGATTATAAAACGGAATACAGTAATTATCTCCATAATGATAAATTACCGGAACGTCCGCTGGTAGGCAGTTATGATTATCGTAAGGCTTTAAAGGAACAGTATAAACTTACCTCTGATGATGAAAGAGAGATTGAACTGGCTGAATTCATCATTGATTCTTTGAATGATAGTGGATTGATGGAACAAAACCTGGAAGCGCTTGCAGAGGATATTTCTTTCAAGCAAAACAAGTGGGTAGAAGCTTCATCCATTGAAATGATCCTTGAAAAGGTTCAGCAGCTTGAACCGGTGGGCATTGGTGCAAGAAGTATAAAGGAATGTTTGCTGATACAGCTTTACAGGCTGAATATAAAAAGGCCTGATGTTAAAATGGCTATCAGGCTGCTTGAAGAGCATTTCACGGACCTGCATAACCGTAATATGGATAAGATCAAGCTTCATCTCAGTATAGATGATGAAGAATTGAAGATCGTATTAAGGCTGGTGGCTTCATTAAAGATGAGGCCGGTCTGCGAATTGCAGGAAGGTGTAAATATTAATCAAAATATACTTCCGGATTTTATAGTAACAAGAAATGGTGATACGATAGATGTGGCTTTATACAGGAACCGTTCTGAAAGTCTGAGCATTAATTCTTCCTGGAAGGAAATGGCTGAGAATAATGCAAAAGTTACTACCGATAAATCTGCAGTGCAGTATATCAAAAATAAATTGCAGTCGGCCCAGTGGTTTATTCATGCAGTACAACAAAGGGAATCCACAATGCTGAAGATCATGAGGGCAATAGTACAGATGCAGTATGATTATTTTATAACGGGTGATATCAACCAGCTGAAACCCATGATACTGAAAAATATTGCAGAAATGGTTGGTGTGGATATATCAACAGTATCAAGGATCACCTGTAATAAATATGCGGAGTCGCCATTCGGACTCCTGCTTTTAAAAGATCTTTTTACAGAAGGTATAGCTAATCAAACCGGCCAGGTGATCAGCAATAAGGTGATACAATCAGCCATTGAAGAAGTGATTGAAAGTGAGGACAAGCATAATCCATATACCGACCAGCAACTGGTAAAGATACTTTCTCAGAAAGGTTTTTCTGTTGCCAGGCGTACAGTAGCCAAATACAGGGAGCAATTACAGATACCCGTTTCACATGTACGTGGCTTATGGGCTTAAGATTTTAAATTTGATTTACGAACCATAAAAAAACAATGAATGCAGACCATTTTAATTATTGATGATGACCGTGATATGTGCCTCCTGTTAAAACGCTTCCTCACCCGCCATGGCTATGAAGTGCTGGAATCTTATAGTGGTAAAAAAGCGCTTGAGTTGCTGGAATCAACTGAACCTTCACTGGTTATGTGCGATTTCCGGCTGGAAGACATGGAAGGAAATGTGTTGTTAGGAAAGATAAAAGAAAAATATCCTCATCTTCCGGTTATAATTATTACCGGTTACAGTGATATCAAGATTGCCGTTGAAGTAATGAAAATGGGTGCATACGATTATATCACCAAGCCACTGTTTCCGGATGAGATCCTGGTTACCATCAAAAAAGCCCTGGAAACATCTAACCAGGATGTGGCGGTGCTTCCAACTGCTCAAAGAACTGAAACGGGAACACAAAAACAGGAAACACCCGCAACAACCACTAAAGGACCAGTTATTACGCATTCGGGCGAATATATTTTTGGGGATACGCCTGTATTCCGACAGATCCTGCAACAAATAGATCTGGTAGCTCCAACAAACTATACCGTGATCATTCATGGTGAAAGTGGAAGTGGTAAAGAAGCTATTGCTCAGGAAATTCATAAAAGGAGTAAAAGGAAAGGCAAACCATTCCAGGCTATTGATTGTGGTGCCCTGTCAAAAGAACTCGCCGGAAGTGAATTGTTTGGACATGAAAAAGGTTCATTCACCGGGGCATTGAACCAGAAAAT
This sequence comes from uncultured Chitinophagales bacterium, assembly GCA_946886475.1. Next base: position 3,319 of record CAMPIQ010000137.1, read on the forward strand.
AGGAAGTTTTGAACTGGCCAATGGCGGTACCATCTTCCTTGATGAGATTGCAAATCTTTCCTACGATATCCAGGTTTCGCTTTTACGTGTTGTACAGGAAAGAAAAATGCGCAGGGTTGGTGGCGTTAAGGACATTGAACTTGATGTACGTATCATCATTGCGAGTAATGAACGGCTTTGGGATGCGGTTCGTAAAGGTAAATTCAGGGAAGATCTTTATCACAGGTTCAATGAATTCAGTATTGACGTACTGCCACTTCGCCAGCGCCCGGACGATGTGATGTTATTTGCCAATCATTTCCTTCAGTTAACAAATGCTGAACTGGGCAAGAACATTAAAAAATTCAGTAATGAAGTGGAAACCATTTTCAGAAATTATGTGTGGTATGGTAATCTGCGCGAATTGAAGAACGTAATTAAAAGGGCAACCCTGTTAACAGACAGCGAAGAAATTGAAGCCAGCTCACTGCCATTTGAAATTTCTCATTTCAGTAAACTGCAATTTGAAAAGCAGCCTGATATTGTTTCTGTAACCAATTCCGTGATGCCCAGCACTTTTACCGAAGTGGAGCATTCGCGTTCAACGGTAACCGAAACCACTCTGAAAGGTGCCAGTATTGATGCTGAATATGAAATGATCTTAAAGGCATTGAAAAAAGTGAATTTCAATAAGAGTAAGGCTGCCAAGCTGCTTAACATCGACAGGAAGACGCTTTATAACAAGATGAAGCAATATCAGGAATTTAATAATCAATAAGAGCTTCTATAATGACAGAATTACCCGTCCCTGAAAAAAGATCAGATTTACAGAAGATACCAAGTCCCATGTTTTCCCTTAACGATGTTTTAAGGGAAAGCTTGCGGGCCTTATACGAAAACCCCGGCGTTGTCGTAAGATGTGAACCTTTACCTTTTATATCAGGAAAAAAAGATGAATTGGTCCGGCTTTTTAATATGTTGATTGCAATGATTACAGGCTTTAAACCTGCAGCATCCAAATTATTCCTGTATGTTGATTGCAATGAAGGGACAGCTAATTTACACTCCGGTCCGGGTTTCAGGAACTTTGTAATTAAGTTTCATACCAGTATTACCACCAGTGAAGCCTGGAAAGAACAGCATAAGGACATTTTATCTGATTGCGAAAAAATAGTTACAGAACACAAGGGAAAATTTCAGGTAAATAATATTTCAAATACAGGATGTCTGTTTGCTATTTCCCTGGCAGGTAAATTTGCATAATATGCCAGCATTGAAGAGACCCTCCATCAGGATACTTATAATTGATGATGACGAGGATGATTTTTTTATTACATCGGAATACCTCAAGCCAATACAGGAGTATGAACTGAATGTTGACTGGTGTTATCGTTATAATGATGCCATTAAGCATTTACAGGACAGGTCGTATGATATGTATTTCGTTGACTACAGGCTGGGCGCCAAAACCGGTCTGGATTTTCTAAAAGAAGCTGTAAAGCATCAGACGGAAGAGCCCATTGTGTTACTTACCGGTAAGGGAAATAAAGATGTGGATATTGAGGCCATGCAGATGGGAGCAACCGATTACCTGATAAAAACCGAACTTACTACTGATAAGCTGGAGCGGTGCATTCGATACTCACTTGAACGAACTGCCTACCTCAAGGCTCTGAGAGCAAATGAAAAAAAATACAGGAGTATTTTTGAACTTTCGAAAGATGCAGTTTTCATTGCCGACAAATCGCTTCATTTCCTTGATATGAACCTGGCTACATCTGTGCTGCTTGGTTTTGAAAGAGATGAATTACTTAAGTTTACTGTTTTTGACCTCCTTCCCGATGACACGGATAAAAAGTTATTGCAAAAGTTCATTTATGAAGAAGACGAAGTAAATGATGTAGAGCTTGAATTCCTCACTAAATCGGGAGATAAAAAAACCTGTATTTTTTCTTTGACCGCAACTATTGATGGTTCGGATTCAAATTACCAGGGACTGATGCATGATATCACCAATCTGAAAAGAGCTGAAAAGGCCAATCTTTTACTTGAAAAGCTTGGTGCCACCGGCAGGCTGGTTCGTACACTTGCGCATGAAGTGCGTAATCCGCTGAATAATATAAATATGTCTGTTGAACAGTTGTTACAGACTCCGGAAGTTCCCGACCCGGTAGAATCGCCTCTTTTTCTTGATATAATTCAAAGGAATAGTAAGCGTATAGGCGATATTATCACAGAATTGCTGGATACCTCAAGACCTACTGACCTTGTGTTCGAAAAATGTTCTTTGCAGGCCATTATGGACGAAAGTATTTCAGAAGCACTGGACAGGATCACGCTTCAGCATGTAAACATGCAGATACGTTATTCCAATGAACCCTGCCATATCATGGCCAATAAGGAAAAATTAAAGATCGCCTTTCTTAATATTATTATCAATGCGGTGGAAGCTGTTGAAAGCATAACCGGTGAGATCAATATTGCCATTGATGATGCTAAAGAATCGCATGTGGTAACCATCAGGGACAATGGGTGTGGCATACCTGAAGAAAATGTTTCAAGGTTATTTGAACCTTACTTTACTTCAAAAAGAAATGGTATGGGTTTAGGCCTGGCTGCTACTCTTAATATTTTGCAGTCACATAAAGCAACAGTGGATGTTACCTCAGTATTAAAACAAGGCACCACCTTCATCATTACTTTTCCGGCTGTGTAGCCTTGAAATCAAGTAAACCTTTTTCACTTTCCTCGTATTTATCCCCCCTGGTGATAGAACGGATCATGTGAAAAAGCAAACCCATTTTACTTGTACTGTGGTTCCAGTAATAAGCAGATTCTGTCGAGACTTTTATCAGGCATATCCGGGGATCGGAAAGTCCTTCGGGAAACCAGTTCTTAAGATTGGGATCCCATAATTCTTCCATCCGGCTTCTGTCAATTACCAGGCTGCAGGTGCCCCTTACATTTGCATAAATATTTTTAACCGGGTGCGAATAGATCAGGTTAACCATATTATCCTTTGAAACTTCATTTATCTTTTCTGAGAATTCATTTGTAAAAAACCAAACAGTACCCTCTTCGTCGATCAAAGATGTAAACATGGGCCGACTGGAGATTTGATTATCGGCATCCAAAGTGGTGAACATGCATGTGTTTACATCTTTTACAAGTTCCCTGAACCTGGCAATTGCTTCCTGGTCTTTTAACCTTATTTCATTTGTATCCATATATTTTATGTAACTATTTTATCTCTTTCCTGGTGTAAACCGTAAAACACCATGGCACCAAATACTGGAACAGCCACTACTGCTATTAACCAGAATCTTTTCTGATAATTTTTCATATCATCCCTGTTAATAACATCAATGATTGCCCATGCCCAGTGAATGCCGGCAAGTGCTGCTCCAATAATAATAAGGATATCACCGGCCTGGTTGCCCGATGATTTCATTCCAATTGCCAGAAACAATACTATGGCGCTTATTATGGCAAGGATAAAATTGGGGTGTCTAAGATTTTTCATATACAGGTTTTAGGGATCATCAGCTTCACAACATGAACGGCCTCCGGAAATAATAGCTAAAATTTTATGCCATTTGAATGCTGCAACCCGGATTAAAGCCCTGCAATAAAATATGTTATTAAGTATCCAGATAGGAGGGAGGTACTTCTTTTGCTTCCTTTTTTATAATAAATACAGCCGTTTGTTTTGGTTTTATGCCTTCACCCGAATGCAATGCATACATTTTTGTGAACTCAGCTCCAAAATACAGGATCATGGAAGAATAATACACCCACACCAGAATAAGGATAATGGAAGCCGCGGTACCGTATACCACGCCTATATTGCTTTGCCCGAGGTAGAATCCAATCAAAAATTTCCCGACAAGAAATAGCATGGCTGTGAATGCAGATCCGATCCAGGCATCACGCCATGCGATCCTGGCATCGGGCAAAACTTTATAGATCACCGCAAATAATGCAGTGATCACAGCCAGAAGGATGAGCGAATTAAGCAGGTTGAAATATTCATTATTTGGAAATTTTTCGAGGATCTTTTTATTAACCAGGGTGAGCAGAGCGTTGATGATCAGGGATACCAGTAATAAGAATCCCAGCCCCAGAACCAGGGAAAATGAAAGCAGCCGGTTCAAAATAAATTTCAGCCAGCCTCTCCGGGGTTTTGATTTTACAGACCATATAAAGTTGATGGAACTTTGGATTTCTGTAAAGACCCCGGTAGCGCCGATAAAAAGCATAACTGCTCCAATAATGGCACCTGTGGTGGAATCATAACCCTCGCTTGCATTCGTCAGGATATCCTGGATCTGCAGGGCGGCATCATTTCCTATCAGGTCCTTAAACTGTTCATAAATCCTTCCCTCAGAAGCTTCCTTTCCATAAAAGAAACCTGAAAGAGAAATGACAAAGAAAAGCAGGGGCCCGAGGGCAAAAATGGTATAATAGCTTAAAGAAGCACTGAGTTTAAAAGCATTATCATCATCAAAAGCTATCGCTGATCTTTTGAGCAGTTGTGAAAATATCCGGAGTTTTTTCATTCGATCTATTCATGAATAAATGTGCCATGTAAGTAACACAAATTTATTTTAAAGACTTTCATGTAGAAATTACTACACAGAAAACTGGTAAGAATTCGGTAAAACCAAAGCTGCGCTGTAAAAAACAGCTGGCAGTATTTTTTTAATAACTAATGAAACAACTTGAGATTCATGAGAAGTATCCTTTACATAATAGCAGTTATCCTGATCATTGGATGGTTGCTCGGAGTTTTTGCTTATAGTGCTTCGGGCCTTATCCATATTCTGATTGTTCTGGCAGTGATTGCCCTGTTATTAGGGATCATCAGAAGAGCATAAAAAATTTTCAACTTTCTCATATACACGGTCCATTCTATCAGCAAGGCTACAGTTCTCTACTGTAGCCATTTTTTTGAAAGTAAATAGGCTGAATTCTTATTATAATGGTGGAATGGCTGATAGATTCATAACCATCAAACGCAAAGATTTTCCGGGGTCTTAGAGGTGATAATGAGCTTAGGAGGGGCATTGGGTTATTGCCAGTCAGTAAATGCCAGTTTACTCATGCTATTGGAACATTCCCTGCATACTCTGGCACATTGCTGAAACATCTCGTCCTTCTGTGCATCGCATATTTCTGCACATTCTTCGCAAATTCCAACACAAAGCAGGGCCATCCGGTTAATGTTTTGCGAACTGCTTTTTAGTGCATGAAAGGTACCCATACAAATGAATGCACATTCATCAATAACTTTTGTGATTTGTTTTGACAAACTGGTTTTGATACCAGTTATTTTAACAAGCAGGTTCTCACAATTGATCCATGCTTCAAGACAGGTTCGGGAATGATAGCTTGTAATTGTCATGGCTCTCTTTTATAAGACTTTTTTTGAATTGCTTCCACATCTTTTATGAACCGGGTTAGTTTTGAATCATTATAAATACCATAAGCGTCAACTATGGTTCCCCTGGTTCCGTCACTGGTTTCAATGATATAAAGAATGGCATTATCATCAGGATCAGATTCTCCTTCGAACCGGTAAAAATTTACAATTCGTATTTCTTCCGGCTTATAGCAACCTGAATTCTGAAGAGATTGAAGTCCATTATCCGTAATCTGAAAATCCTCATTATATCCCTCATTGATCATCCTGTTCAAACAGGTAGCCAGACTTTTCATATACGGCATACTGTTATTTTCGTTAATGATCATGATTGAAACGCTTTCTTTACAGATTAAAATAGCTTGCCAAAAAATTTAAACCGCCCAACTCGCTGTATCAAATCAGATGAGTACATAATTCCACACAAAGCCCTGCCTCAGCAGGCAGGGCTACAGATATAACATTATAAAATGGCCACCAATTAATGAGATGCCTGATGCATATCCCTCAGCCTTTTCACTTCATCATGTCCGGCTTTCAAAGAAGCCTTTTGCCTCACGATCAAATCCCTTAATGATGGTTCCCAATCGATGTCAGCATTTAGAGCGGTGTCATAAGCTTTTTGAGCGGCATCTTCACCAAACTCACAATTGCTTAATACTGTTTTACGGTCATGTCCTGTAACAGTTGCTTTCAGATCCATCCAAACCCGGTAAATCTTACCTGAATTTGTGGTTCCGTCCGATGGGTCTCCACCCAGTCTTGAAACTTCAGAGGTCAGTTCCTGGGCATATTGCCTGCTTTCGGTTATATAACGCTGAAATAAGGACCTGAGGTCAGCATCTTCATCTTTCAACTCATCAATTGCTTTTTCATATCCAACCACCCTGTCATGATTGATGCGGATAAGATCATTAAGAGCGTCTAATACTTTTTCATTTTCCATAATAGTAACATTTATGACTTGTAATGATCAAAAAATCGTACCTGAATTATTG
>CAMPIQ010000138.1 GCA_946886475.1 uncultured Chitinophagales bacterium
TGGGTCAGTGAGAATTTCATATTCAGATCTATAACAGTTAACAGCACCTATTTCCGCATCTTTTATTCCTTTATTCTGGTTTTATTAAGTGTGAACACAATCAATAAAAAAATCTTTACCCGAAATAAAGGATTGTTGTCGGATGCCACTTTCATGATCTGTTGCGGATTTATTATCTATTTTACCTACAAGATCATCGTGCAGGCATTTGCCATTTATGGTTTTTCAAAACAATCCGCCTTCCTGCTGAATATTTATATCATCATGTATTATATTAATTTCATCGTCAACATCATTTATACGTTTGCAGTTATATGGATGCCCAGGAAAATAAAATATTCATTGCAATCCTTATTGCAGTAGTCCTGATAGGGAGTATCATCATCTTTTTCATTACCTCCTCTTTAAAGCAACAAAAAAAAGTTTTAAAGCTGGAAAGGGAAAATGCAAAGGCCGAGATTACAGTTCTTGAAAAAGACCGGGAACGCATTTCCAATGATATTCACGATGACCTCTCCCCTATGCTGGTTAGTATCAAAATGACCATAAACAGCTTTGAACTTTCCAGTGCTGCCGACCAGCTTCAGCTGGATAAAACAAATGACACACTCAATGAAATGGCCAAAAGGATGAGGGCTATTTCGTTCGACCTCATGCCCTCTTCATTAAAAAACAAGGGACTGGAAACAGCCATCAGGGACTTTGTAAATTCTGTAACCAATACCGATCTCAATATCAAGCTCTGGTTTTCAAATGAACAACTGCAGATCGATGATTATAAGATCATCCATATATACAGGATCATCAAAGAAATCATTCACAACACGCTTAAGCATGCCAGGGCAACGGAACTGGTGCTGGCCTTAAAAAAAGAAACAAATGAATTACATATTGCCTCCCAGGATAATGGAATTGGCTTTCATTATAACAGCAAACTAAGTGAAAGCACAGGCCTTGGCCTGCGCAGCCTGCAAAACCGGGTAAGCCTGATTAACGGTACCATCCGGATTGAATCAGAAAAAGGCAAAGGCACATCTTATCTTATACAAATCCCCGTATAGCATGAACGCATTTTATTCCCGCATAAAGGTTCTGATTGCCGACGACCATGAGATGGTAAGAGACGGGCTGCAGGTAATGGCAAAAAAGGCTGAGGAATTTGAGATCATAGGTGAAGCCAGGAATGGGGAAGAACTGGTAAAGCTCGCACGAAAGCTGAAACCGGATGTAATACTCACCGATGTAAAAATGCCACTGCTATCCGGAATTGAAGCTACAAGGATCATCAAAGCAGAATTACCACACATAGGCATTATAGCACTTTCTTCTTTTGATGAAGAAAGTCTGGTACTGGAAATGCTGAATGTGGGTGCCAAAGGTTACCTGCTTAAAAATGCAGGCAAAAAGGAGCTGACAGACGCAGTATTGAAAGTATACAGGGATGAACCCTATTATTGCCAGGAGATCAACCACAAACTGGCAAGGATCATCACCAAAGGTGGAAATTTCAATAAGGAGAAAAAGACCGACCAGTTATTCACTGAAAGAGAACTGGAAGTAATTCAATTAATGTGTGAAGGATGCTCAAGTAAACAAATCGCCGGTAAAATGGGAGTCAAAACCAGAACAGTTGAAAGGTACCGTGACTATATTATGGAAAAGCTGGGAGCCAACAATGCCATTTCAGTAGTAATGTATGCCGTTTCCAATGGTATCTATAAACCACCTACCCAAAAGATGTAATGCTGCCTTTTTTTAACAGGTTACTTACAAAGTCTTCGGTAGGATTTTCTACGCAATCTTCCACTATAAAACAATGACCTTCACGCCGGGTGTGCACCATACAATTAATCTGCCAGTTAATGAGTTTGAAAAAGTAAATTCCTTCGCATGCAATATTGATCATGTAAGAAGGGTCTGTAAGGATTTCTTTAATAAACCCGGAATATATTGATACGCTATCAAGGTATTTTGACGGTATCACGATAGAATTCCCCTGAGGGTCTTTAACTATGGTAAGTCCAGGGTTGCCGGTTTGCATAGATAATTATTGACCCTACATAGTTATTCAATTAATGAAATCGGCTGTCCTGTGAAAAATACAGTGTCAGCAGGGTAATATTACGCAGTCAATATTTTACACACCTACTTTAAATCTCCGTTTCAATTCTGTTAATGGTCTTGTTGGAATTGTGCATCCGGCCAAATTCCAGATGGGAAAGCACTGTTATTGGTGGTAAATGATAATGTATGGTTTAAGTGTGTGCTAAACACTTTGCAGCCTATATTCTTTTGAATGCAATTAAATACCGGTTCTCGGGATGTCTGGCATCATCTATTGCTGATACAACGAAGATTGGAAGATTGAATTTCTTTATACAATTGCTGCTACTATTTCTCCTGCTTCCATGATGTGGCAGTAGAACCAATACAATTACAAAATCCATAATGCATCACGCTTTAACCGTGAATTCCACATATAAATTATTTTTTTCCCTGACATAAGATTTTTTATAATCATCGGCTTCCCTGGCGCTCAATTTCTTTTGAGCACTTTTAATTTTCTTTATAAGTGGTTCCTTTTCATGAAAGTCAAAAAACAGTCCCTTTTCATTCATGATCATTAAACGTCCCCTTGTTTTCTTAAAGAGGTCCAATAACATTTCACGATTAGGCATGGTATTCTTCCATTTTGGCGCTATTACATTATAATCCAGGGTAGCCATGCAGGCCAGGTCCTTGTGTTCCATCATGTCAAGACCAAGCTTTTGCGCCGTACCATTATGACTCATATGATGCGCTATCTTATAAAATACTGTTCTTCTCAACAGATCCTGTGTAAAATGTATTTTCTTATTGTTTTCATCTTCCTTTTCCGATTCTACTCCCGCCCAGTTAATCCGATGCCAGCTCGCCCAGCTGCCATATTCAGCATCACCTGGGAAAAGCATGACCCTTTTGTTTTCCTCAAATTCAATAGCCAGCGCCAGGCTTAAATTGTTTGTAAGGGAACTTATTCTTAGTGCAAGGCTTCCTGCACTGAACAACCAGTCATTATCAATTTTCCTCCATTCCTCTTTTTTGTTATTATACAAGCTGGCTGTTGGCGATTTATGAGATTCATATATGGAATCAAAAGGCAGTATGCCTTCTGTATTACCATTCATTGTGCTCAAAACCGAAGCAGCAAAAGCATCGGTACCACGGAGGTCACGGTTGTGGGTATAGCTTTCACCTTCACCACCGCTTTCCGCTTCCACTTCATCCCAATTTTGCGGAGGTCCCAATACATAAAACTTTACTCCTTCCAGTCCAGGCAGGTCTTCCAATATATCACCCGGATATAGATATTCTATATTATCCCTGGCAATTTCCTTTTTAACGATACGCATTCCTTCCAACATTCCTTTATAACGTCCATTGGCAGCATGTATATGGAGATTTGCAAAATCCTGTAATGAATCGGAAAATGATTTTTTTGCTTCCAGTATACGCCTCCCCTCATTCAAACCAAGTACTGAATTCTGAAAACGTTTGTCGTTTATAGCCAGTTTGATTTTTTTGGCTGCCTCTGCAAGAGCCTTTTTCTTTTCCCCATGCTCTGTTTTCCATTTTTTTATTTTAGAAAGACCATCATCTTCTGACCATCCCATCCAGATCTTTTTTACTTCAAAGTCTTTGATAAACAGATCCCGGCAGGTTTCAAAAACAGAAACATGATCAACATGCTCATGTGTAATAACCAGGAGATCAATTTTATTGTTAACATATTTCTTAAGATCAAGCATGTATTTGCGCAAATGTTCTCGCTTTCCGTTCCATACCCCACAATCTATCATCATTGTAAATTTTTCAGATTGTCCGGCAAAAAACTTAATGACGAAACAATCGCCTGTACCCATACAATACATTCTTACAACCGCATGGGATATTTTTCCTGTATTTGCTGCCTTAGCCATTTATTAATTTTTAATGATGAAGAAAAGCAAAGGGTTCATTTATATTGTTTTGCAAACCACTACCAAAATACTGGTTGTATTCACTCATATGCATAATACCATCTTCCCTTTGAAATTGGTATTGCTTTTCAATTCTGTCTCTGTCTATCTTCCAAACTCCCTTTTTTAATTCATTCAAATCCAGAAGCGGCTTGGATATTATATTTTTCAGTTCCAAAGTATCCAAATCAAAAATCATAGTGCACCCCCCATATAGAAAAAATTGATCAGTGCTCCTGTTCACTGTTTTGGGATCAAAGTGCTTTTTAAACTGGCCATCTTCCATTTCTATACCACTTCTCTGAACCATGGAAAAGACAATCTGATTGATTTGATTTCCCGAAGGCCCTACCCTTGAAACAACACGTAAATTTTGAATCTGAAAGGAAGGTCCTTCTATTTTGTTTTTAAAACGATTCGACCTTCTTATACCCAGTTCCGGAAAGTTCATATTAAAAACAAGACCTGTGAGCCGTTCAAATTCCTGACTATCATCGAACTTGAAAAATATCCTGCTGTGTAATCCAAAAATCTTTTTCTTTCCATTGTATACAGATCCTCCTATATAATCCTTTGATATTTCATAGATTTTCCTTCTATCTGTTTCATAAGTGATGGCATCCCTGTATTCCCTTAAAAACTTAACAATTATCCCAAACAATTCTCTGGTTGTGCCTGAAATAAAATTTGCTGGCTTTAATCCCAAACTTTCTATACTAAAGGTTTTGATACCGTGAGGATATATCCCTCGCCTGCGAAAGGCTTCAATAAAAGCAAGGCGGTAATCCCGGTCATCATTGGCCACTAATTCGGCATCAGCAGTAATTATTGCACGTAGATAATCCCCAAAAGTGATATCAACCGGAGGACAGTAATCCAGGGCGCGAATACACATGTTTAAAACATGCCCTGCAGCTTTGGACGCTTCTGCGGATAACCGGTTAACAAGGTCTGGGTGTAATTCACCTTGTGGAAGAACCCCTGTTCCACCGGTTGCCAGACGCAAAAGGTCCTTAATCCTGTTTTTGTAAATTGTCAAAAAAGCCTCAAATACAGCGGAAACAAGGATACTTCCCCTGGCATGAGGTTCCATTTCGTTTGAATATTCATCACCCTTTGGCTCTTTTGCATTCCATTTCCTGGTAACAGGATCCACATTTCCTATAGCACTTCTTAATGATCCATATTTACCAATGGCACTGCCAAACTCCTGGGCTAATTCGCCTAATAAATTTTGAGTGGCCAGATCTCCCTTCGTTTTGGCTATCTGGTGTTTTAACACCTCCGGAAATGTAAAATGCTGGAAGAGTGCAACAATATCAGCAAAGGCTTCATGAAATGCCAGAACATCAGGATTTGAAGCATCAGAATAATTGGGATACATGCCATCCAGTATGGCATGTGTTACTTCATGGGCTATAATATCGTGACTCAAACAGGTAAATACAAAACTGCTTGGCATATGCAAAGAACTGGATGCCGGAGCAGCCTCAAAATAACCGAACAACAAAGATTTTTTCAGGGGACTGTAATAGGCATTGGCATCTCTTATGGCATGCGGGTATATTCTTAAACGTTGAACATACTCTTCATATATCCTGCTGTTGGATACCCTGTGAGATGCCCAAATTACCTTTCGGCCCAGAGCTATCTCAAAATTTTTAATAGTTGTCATTGCCACCGCATATACCATTTGCTGGTGAAACTGAGGATTCAGTTCAGAAGGATCTAAACCGTCCTGTGCCAAAAGATCCGGATCTTTAAGATTTACGGGCTCATAATACCTGCCTGTTGTAGGATCGAAATCAATGATCTCAAGGTATTCTCCCACCGGTCCCGGTTCTATTTCTGATTCCCATAATACTTTATAAACTATATTATTAATAAAAGCCGTATCTACTTTTAATGACAAGGAAGGATCAAAGGCATATCCTTTCAGTTTGCGAAATGGCGGTTGTTTGTTTTCTATTTTCATTTCAATCAATTAATATGGGACAATAAAGCTTTACCTGTAATTCAGTAAGGTTTTCAGCATGTTTTGCCAGCAAATCAATCCTTCTTTTGCTCAATGGCGTAAGGTTAGTTCCTGTATTCCTGATAAAACGCAGTTCATCTCCGGTTAAATTCCTGGATTCAATTTCATTATACCCTACAGTAACTTTCAAACTTGCTTCTATCTCTTTTTTAAACAGACATGGATCTTTTATCCAGGCAGGGTCAAAACCATGCGCATCAATTACTGATTGTATTACGTGGCCTTTGCACATATTTTCAACAAAACCATGTATGCAATTATCTATATCCCATCCCAGCGAGAAATAAGCGATCTGCTTTCCATTTTCATTCTGATATATGTTTTCTACCATCTGGAACATTTTGATCCGGTTCATGAACAGATCAACGGTTCTTATCAGCAATGAAAGCGTATTGCCATATTTTTTATGGAATGACAACTTTCCCCCAGCATCGGAAGTAATGATGATATCACATTCATAGGAACTACCCTGCTGGGTGATCTTCTGGATGCCCTGGTTATCATATACACCTCCATCTACCAGTTTTGGATCAATCCTGTGATAATCATCCGCTTTTTTGTAAAACTTCTTATTGATTGAAACCGGTGTAAATGCAAAAGGCACACATGACGATGCCATTACTGCCCTGGCTACCGGAAATTTTCCCTGTTCAAAAAAAATAGGAGGATCCATGTAGGAGTAAGTTGAATCGGACATCCTTCTCCAGGAAAAAGTAAAGGGCCTTCCAGTTTGAAGATTGGATGAACCTATGGCCAGTTCAGGTTTTTTACATAGCTGGTGCATCGATGACCCATGAAAATAATATTTATCATAGGCTCTTTCCACTTCCTTACCTGTTGGGAAGATATAGAACTGGAACCTTAATAAAAGGAAGATCCACAGTAAAAGAAAAACCAGGAATAACCAGGGATAGGAAGTAAAAAATAAAAAATAAATACCAGTTCCGATAAAGGCGAGCGTGAAAAGAAGTAATTGTAATGCGGACCAGGAGGTAAGAATAAACCTGACCACATTTTTACTACTCACCTTTTCTATCATGTAATTTTCAAACTCATCCCAGCTTCCCTTATGCAGACAGTAAGCTGCACCGGTAATGGAACCGCCTGAGATTGTGGAAAGCACATTTACCCTGCCAAGCAGTTTTAATTTATGCAGTGCCCGCAGTGTGCCTATATGAAAAGCAGAAGCACGATAACCTCCACCGGAAAGGGAAACACCAAGCCTGTTCCCGGACTTGTTTTGTTGCATGCAGTTAGTTTAGCTTAAATGGTGACGAAAGTTTAAGTTAGGAATGTCTCGTTAGTTCCAGCTACTGTATTATTACAGTGTTTTGTAAAAAGGATTATCCTGTTACTTGCAACCATAATAAAACCTTCCTCCAGGCAACTTCTAAACTTACTATTATGCTTACTCCTTTAAAAAAAATGAAGCTTCTTTCTGCCCTCAAGCTTTATAAAAAAAGATATATAGACAGTTATACCGAGCTTGACGAATCTGGCACACGGTTAATGGTCAACAGCTTTTTAAGTGAAATCCTGGGCTTCACCCCCATAGAAGAAATCAAGACAGAATACATGATCAAAGGCACATATGCCGATTACATGATTCAGACAGGTGGCATAAGGCATTTTTTGGTTGAAGTAAAAGCTTTGTCGCTGGAGCTTTCTGATAAACACCTGCGGCAAACAATAAATTATGGCGCCAATGAAGGCATTGAATGGGCATTACTGACGAACGGCCGAAGTTTTGATTTTTATAAGATACTCTTCAATCAGCCAATTGAGTCAAGGAAAATATTTTCTATCAATTTGTCTGACAGTTCGCAATTAAAAAACCAGGTTGAACTGCTTCAATACCTGCACAAAGATGCCATTACAAGAAAAAGCCTGAAATTATTATGGAACCGTTGTGAAGCTTTGTTTCCCATGAGTATCGCCAGCATTTTATATTCATCTGAGGTTGTAAACACCATTAAAAAGCTTATCAGGAATAAGTACGGTGAGAAATGCGAGGAAGGTGATATCATAAAAACGTTGAACGAGATTGTTTCTGGCAGAATGGATCCCTGCTCCATCAAACCCTATAAACCTGCAAGAAAGGAACTCAAAGGAATCAAAATCCCCAAACCCAAAACATTGATAACACCAGAGGTAACAAATGTGGAAACAGTTACAGAGGTTATAAGTCCTCAATTAAACTAATAAAAACTACGGGCATTACACCCGTAGTTTTATTGTCACTTACGCTTTTCCAGAAAGCTTTTTAATGAGTACGACACAAAAAAACTGATCACTGCACCAATGGTTCCCAGCACCAGGGTTCTCTCGATGTCGTCCCACCCTACACTGCCAATAATGGAAAGCGTAGTTCCTGTAATGGTTCCCAGCTTGATGGAGAATTGATGGTTCATAAAAACATTTGAATGAGATAAGATGAGCTCTGGTGAAATGGTTACCAAAGCATCATAATTTTTATGGCTTATCCGGGTAATACAAGGTTTTTTGAATTTGTAGTTGTTCTACATGGCCTTTTCCAGGCAGCACCTTTTTACCGGGATACTGTTGCTAACAGTATATTAAGCCGCTACATTCATAGAACCTGTATAAAGCGAGGTAGCCACATGCTTTCCATCTTCTGTTATAAAGGAAAGCCAGCTATGTACCTGTTTACCGGCAAATTCAGGAACATTCAATTCACCTGTAAGGGCATTACGCGCAGGACCAGCCATATTGTACACAGTCTGTTTTAATTCAGGACAGTGCACCACCATAATGGCTTTATCCGTAGCAGTGGCACCACCAATTCCCGAATTATCCAGCCAGTTGTAAGTTACCTTGCCTGCAGCAGCCGAACTGGCAGCAACATTACTGGCATTAGGTAATTTACTTCCCCTGGCTACCAGCACCTGCGAAAAGTCGAGCGATACATTGGGATAAATACCTGTAACAGCATTTTCCAATGTATAGGCCAATGCATGATTGCGTGCGGTCTGATTCACAGCAAAACTTGCAAACGTTACCTTTAACAGGCCAGAAATCGTATTCAGAAAATCTGATACCATTTTGAATTTGGCCCTCTGCTCCAACTGCTTCTCAGAAGGTGTGGAATTACGGCTGGCAGATTTACTCCTGATGTAATCAATACCTCTCCAGCTTGAGCCAACCACCGTTCCAACTGTACCACGGAATCCACCCAGGATCCCTTTTAATATTCTTCCCATAAAATGGTTTTTAAAATGTTTAAAAATTGTTTTGTCTTGTTGCAACCGGCCTGCCGGCTTAACTAGTATTTGATCCGGCCGGTTACGCAACAAACCTACAATGCAACACAGGGCATATGCAAGCGCACTGGTTTGTTCAGGCGCATTTATGCCGCATGTTGCCGATAAATACCTGTTCATGCCTTTATGTAATGTTGGGACATGCGGTGGTATGTTAACACGTGATGAATGCGTAGGGACATGCAATTGCATGTCCCATATGTGTTGAATTGATTGGGGATATGCGGTGGTATGTCCCATATGTGTTGAATTGATTGGGGACATGCGGTGGTATGTTAATATGGTGGAATCGAATTGGGGACATGCGGTGGCATGTTAATATGGTGGAATCAAATTGGGGACATGCGGTGGCATGTCCCTACGGATTCATGGTTGTTTATGGGACATGCGGTGGCATGT
>CAMPIQ010000139.1 GCA_946886475.1 uncultured Chitinophagales bacterium
GAGTCCTTTAGCTTTAATGGCGCAATCAGGAAAATTTACCATCAAAGGCAAGGTTGTTGATTTAAATAGTCCTGCCAAGGTTTATTTACGTTATGTGAATGACTTAAATACCATCAATGATTCATTGGTACTTAAAAATGGAAAATTCCGGTTTGAAGGAGAGATTGCTGAACCCAAGCGTGCCAGCTTGTCTCTGAACCATACAGGCGAAGGACGTACCATGGAGGGGTTAGTACTATTCCTGGAAAAAGGAAAGATAAAAATTGAAAGTAAAGATTCCATTAAACATGCCAGGGTTAAAGGAGGGAAGGTAAATGCAGATCTTCAGCAATTGAATCTTGCTTTGAAAGGGGTTTCGGAAAAGTCTGCGAATCTGAATCTGGAATACGGCGCCCTCAGTGCGGAACAAAGAAAAGACAAATCCATAATGGCTGGCATTCAGGAAAAGTCGGAGGCCATTACCGCTGAAAGAAGGGAAGTCCAAAAAAAATTCATCGGGGAAAATCCACAGAGTGTCATTAGTCTGGATGCTTTAAAAAGTTATACGGGTTATGCTCCACAGTACGATGAAGTGGAACCTATGTTTCAATCATTATCCCCGGCCATAAAAAATAGCAGGTCAGGATTAGAATATGCTGCAAGGCTGGAAAAAGTAAAAATGACCTCGGTTGGTGCGATGGCACCGGATTTTACACAGAATGATCCGGAAGGTAATCCTGTTTCTCTTGCTTCATTCAAAGGAAAATATGTGCTGATAGATTTCTGGGCCAGTTGGTGCGGACCCTGCAGGGTTGAAAATCCAAACCTCGTAAAAGCCTATCAGGCATTTAAGGATAAAAACTTTACTGTACTTGGAATATCCCTGGACCAGGCGAATGGCCGTGAAAAATGGTTAAAAGCAATTGCAGACGATAAGCTTGAATGGACTCATGTGTCTGACCTGGCTTTCTGGAATAATGCCGTAGCCAAACAATATGGTATCAATGCGATACCGCAGAATTTTCTGGTAAGTCCGGATGGAAAGATCATTGCAAAGAATATCAGGGGTGAGGAGTTGGGTAAAAAACTTGAAGAGCTGATTAAGTAGGTAATAGCATGCCCTGAAAAAGGAAAGGGCGAAAGGCAAAAGGCAAAGCATGCCCTGGACGAAGGAAGGGGCAATAGACAATAGGTAATAGGCAATAGGCTCGCTGCATAATTATTTAAATAATTCAAATGAAAAGAAGCCCGGTTTTTCTGCTGGCAACAGTGGTGCTGTTTCCATTGTTCGTTTTATCGCAAGGCACCAAAAAAACATTTGAGATCAGTGGAACCATAAGGGGATTGAAAAACGATAGCATTATTTTATTGGTTGACAGGTATGGTCCCGACGGCAAACGTATGGAACCGGAAGTACTCGTTACAAATGCAGCAAATGATCATTTTAGTTTCAAAGGAATAGTTTCCATTCCGGATCAGACACAATTGCAATTATCAGGTATGCGATCAAGGAAAACGGTTTCCGTGTATTTGGAAGAAGGAAGTATTGTGATCGATGGCAACATTGATTCACTCAATTATGTGTCTGTTACCGGTACGCCCACAAACAACGACATGACTAAGGCTCAAAGCTTTTTCGCCCCTATATATGAAAGGAGGGCTGCACTTTCCCAGGAATTGAGAAAAGCTACAGCAGGTTCGAAGGAGTACGAGATACTGGCCAAAGAACAACGCAGGAAAACGGATTCAATCAATAATTATAAGATTCAATTCATGGAAACGCATCCTTCGTCTTACATGAGTCTGAGTTATTTATATGTGCTGCAGGACAATCTGACCACTGAGAAAGTTGAGAGGATATATAATAGTTTTCCATCTGAAATTAAAAAAACATCAATCGGTGAATACATCTATTCCAAATTGCAGGCAAATAAATCCGTTGCCATCGGTAAGAAAGCCCCTGATTTTATTTCCTGGGACGCTGAGGGTAAGAAAGTAAACCTTAGTGATTATAAAGGAAAATATGTGCTGCTTGAATTCTGGGCCAGCTGGTGTGTTCCCTGCAGGGCCCAGAGTCCCCACCTGGTAAAAATGTATGAAGCGTATAAGGACAAGGGATTTACCATCCTTCAATATTCCGTTGATGTAAAAAGAGATGAACAGAAATGGAGAGATGCTATTAAACAGGATGGTTTAACCTGGACACAAATCTCTGATCTCACCGGGCCTGGTGACCCTGTATCAAAAATTTATGGCGTTCAGCCTATTCCCGATAATTTTCTGATCTCCCCCGATGGCGTGATCCTTGGCAGGCGCCTGAATTCGAAACAACTCGAAGAAATGCTAGTCCGGACCTTTGAATAAAAGCCGAATCATGAAAAGGGTTTATTGGGAAATAAAATTTTATTGTTCAGATAAATAAATCAAGCATCAAAATGAAATCTCTTTCATTGATCATTTTATTCCTGTTTGCCTGCGCTCCGGCATTTTCGCAAAACACACCCCTTGAATATACTATTGAAGGACAGGTGGAGGGTATTGCATCAGGTAAAATTTATTTCTCCGTATTTGCTTCAGACCGCAAAATGGATTCTGCAGAAATTATACATGGGGTTTTCAGATTCAAAGGTTCTTTGCCGGAGCCATCACCTGTTATTCTTTCTTTAGAGCAAAATTATGTAAACAAGCCTCTGTTTATATTTTTCCTCGATAAAGGGAAACACACGGTAACACTGAATAAAGATGACCTCAATAACGGAAAAGTGAAGGGCTCTGCAACAACCAGTGATTACGAGCTTTTAAAAAATATTGAAAAACCATTTAATGATAAATTAGCTGCGACAAGGCAACTTTCCCGCGACACTTCAAAGGCAGCACAGGCCGAGTGGGAAAAAATAAGATCATCCACCTACAAAGAAAAGCTGGCTGCACAGGAAAGTTTTATCAGGACCAATTCATCTTCACCGGTAGCTGCGTGGGCCACGCACAGGAATTTTTCGTTCAGCCCAACTGGTGAAGCTACATTCAAAGAGCTGTATCAATTACTATCACCTTCACTGAAGTACACCAGTTATTATACAGCCATGAAGGAAAGTATCCAGAAAATTGAAATGCTTTCCATCGGAAATGCAGCTCCTGACTTCACCCAGCATGATACTTTGGGTAAACCCGTGAACCTGTCTGATTTCAGAGGCAGGTATGTGCTTCTGGATTTCTGGGCGAGTTGGTGCGTGCCATGCCGTAAAGACAACCCCAATGTTGTAAAAGCCTTTAACCGTTATAAAGACAAAGGATTCACAGTACTGGGCGTTTCATTGGACAGGCCGGGAAAAAAAGAAGCATGGCTTAAGGCAATTCACCAGGATCAGCTAACATGGACGCACGTTAGCGATCTGAAATTCTGGGACAACGAAGTGGCGAAGCAGTATGGCATTAAAGCTGTTCCGGCAAATCTGCTCATTGGTCCGGACGGGAAAATTTTAGCTAAAAACCTGCATGGTGGGGATTTAGAAAAGGCATTGAATGATTTCATCAAATAACAAGATTGGTTCAGCTTATGATTTCCCTAACCAATTTGTGGATTTTCTATATGCATTTCAACCGCTTCTCGTCAGTTTTTATTTATGTTAACAAATATTTTTCCTTTATCAGATAGTACTTCCGGGTCTTTAAGGCGTCTTTATATAAACAAATCAGGATGAGAAGACTTGCCCTTATTGCCGCTGTTGTTTTATTTTCAGCCAGCTGCTTTGCCCAGATCAAAGACCCCGTAAAATGGAGCTTCTCCGCAAAAAAGATAGATGCAACAACCTTTGAGGTTCATATGACAGCTTCTATTGAGGATGGCTGGCATATTTATTCCCAGACCACGCCCGACGGTGGCCCCATTCCTACTACCATCGAGTACACCAAAAATCCACTGCTGACCATTCAGGGTGTTACAAAAGAAGTGGGTAAGCTGGAACAAAAACATGAACCGCTGTTTGGTGTGGATGTAAAACAATTTTCCGATAAAGTGGTTTTTGTACAGGTGATCAAACTAAAAGGCAAGGTAAAAACCACACTCAATGGATTTGTTGAGTTTATGAGCTGTAATGACCATGAATGCCTGCCTCCATCCAAAGAAAAATTTACAATAGCCATCAACTAACTGCTGCAACATGATGAAGCTTTATACAGCCTGCCTTCTGGTATGCCTGCATTTGCTTGCCCTTACTTCAGGGGCCAGCGATTCTACTTCTGGTCCGGTAAAATGGACATTTGATCAACAAAGGATCAGCGAAACTGAAGTATTGCTTTCCATCAGGGCCAGTATTGATCCGGGCATAAAACTATATGCCCTGCAGAAAAACGGATCAGACGCCCTGTATTCTACTATTGCTTTTGATACCACTGCGGCTAAATATATAAATGGAGCGGCTATTGAAAAGGGAACGACACGTTCTGAAAAAGATCCTGCAGTGGAAGCCGTGGTCAGCTTTTTTACCGATACGGTATTGTGGCAGCAGAAAGTGCTGGCCACACAGGCCGACAGCCTGGTGATTAAAGGTGCTGTCAATTATTTTTATAAGGAGGGTGACGCCTATTTACCGGGGGAGGAAACGTTCAAATTTTCGATCAGGCCCGAGCCCCTGGGTTTATCTGAGTCAAAAGCAAACAATGACGCCGGCCGTTCTCTGGGCTGGATTTTTCTGCTTGCATTCGGAGCCGGTCTGCTGGCAATTTTTACCCCTTGTATATTTTCAATGATCCCCGTAACTGTCAGCTTTTTCACCAAGCGTAGCGCCACCAGGCAGGAGGGCATCAGGAATGCCCTGTATTATGCAGGTTCAATTGTTGCAATTTATACTTTACTTGGCGCATTTATAACCATTGTGTATGGCCCCGCAGCATTGAACAATATTGCCACAAACTGGATCGTCAATCTTATATTCTTTGCTTTATTCCTGGTATTCGGTATTTCTTTTTTGGGCGCCTTTGAAATTGCACTTCCTTCTTCCTGGTCTACAAAAGCGGACAGCAAAGCGAACACGAAAAACTTCATGGGAATATTTTTCATGGCGCTTACACTGGTGATCGTCTCCTTTTCCTGTACAGTGCCAATTATCGGTATTGTGGTAGTAGATATTTCAAAAGGTAATTACTGGGGTCCCTTAATGGGCATGCTTGGATTTTCAGCAGGTATAGCTTTACCATTTGCCTTGTTTGCATTTTTTCCTTCCAAGCTCAATATACTTGGAAAGTCAGGCGGCTGGCTCAATGCGGTGAAGGTTACATTGGGCTTCCTGGAACTGGCACTGGCACTGAAGTTCCTTTCCAATGCTGATCTCGCGAAGGGCTGGCGCATTCTGGACCGTGAGATCTTTATCGCTGCCTGGATCGTGATCTTTGTTCTGCTCGGCATTTACCTGCTGGGTAAAATCAAATTCCACCACGACGACGAACTGCCAAAGAATGATTTTGGATTACCATACCTCAGTGTTTCAAGGTTATTGTTGGCCATGACCTCACTGATATTTGCAGTGTACATGATACCAGGCTTATGGGGTGCACCGCTTAAAGGCATCTCCGCTTTTGTACCGCCGATGGGTACACAGGATTTTAATGCATCGGCAGCAGCGCCATCTTTATCAAATTCAATGTATGGAGCAAATAATGCCGTAGAACAGGGTCCGCCGCATCCAACCAAATACTATGAGAAAATGAAGATGTACGAACCTGAAGTAGTGACCAAATATGGCATGATCACTTACTACGATTACAATGAAGCACTTGAAGTAGCCAGAAAATTAAAAAAACCATTGATGCTTGACTTCACCGGAATCAATTGTGTGAACTGCCGCAAAATGGAAGGGCAGGTGTGGAGCGATCCGCAGGTGATGCAGCGGCTGAAAGAAGATTTCATCATTGCATCGCTTTATGTGGATGTACATCATACCGATATACCGGAGCAGGAACAATATTTTTCCGAAGCACTGGATAAGAAGGTTGAAACCCTGGGCGACAGGAACGCGGACTTCCAGGTAACAACTTTCGGTGCCAATACGCAACCCTATTATTTCTTCCTGGATGCCAATGAAAAAAGACTGGCTGAGGAAGGTTATG
The DNA here is from genome assembly GCA_946886475.1 of uncultured Chitinophagales bacterium. Next base: position 6,085 of record CAMPIQ010000139.1, read on the forward strand.
GCTACGATCCGTCCATACCAAAATTCATTGAATTGCTGGATAATGTAAAAGCGGAATATCAAAAGAGATTAAAATAATGCCGGTAGCCGGTCATTATTAAGGATAGTTTTTTTCTCAGTGAGTTATTAGCCCGCGGAACTGTTTCAACTCTTCCGCCCTGTTAATAACCGGATACAGACGGCGGTGTGTAACATTTTTTTTGTAAAACAATGAAACAAAAAGTTTATACACTGAAAAACAAATAGGAGAACAATATTCAAACAAACAAATAACCACTCATGCGCATTGTAAGTACGTTTTTATTTCTTGTCATTTTTTCAATTTCCACCCTTGCACAAAAAGGATTTGAGTGGAAGCAGTCCGACGCTAATGGATACAGCTACAAGTATGTAACCGGCGATCCTATGGGCACCCGTTTTTATACGTTGAAGAACGGACTGTCCGTGATCCTGTCAAAAAACACAAAAGAGCCAAGGATCGCATTCCGTTTGGCTGTACGTGCCGGTAGTAATCATGATCCGAAAGACCACACAGGTCTTGCGCACTACCTGGAGCATTTACTTTTCAAAGGCACTGATAAATATGGTTCGCTCGACTGGGCAAAGGAAAAGCCATTGCTCGATAAGATCGAGAATTTATATGAGCAGTACAATTCAACAAAAGATGAAGCCAAGCGTACAGAGATCTATAAGGAAATTGACCGTGTTTCCGGTGAAGCCGCCAGATTCGCCATAGCCGGTGAATATGATAAGCTCATGAAGTCTATCGGTTCGCAGCGTACCAATGCGCACACTTTTGTAGAGGAAACAGTTTACGAGGAAGATATTCCTTCCAATGCCATAGATAAATTCCTGACCATCCAGGCAGAGCGTTTCCGTAATCCCATCATGCGCATATTTCATACAGAGCTTGAAGCCGTGTACGAGGAAAAGAACAGGGGCCTGGATAATGATGGAAGTAAAATGCAGGAAGCCATGTTCACTACCTTGTTTCCAACACATAATTATGGACTTCAGTCTACCATTGGAACCATTGAACATTTAAAGAACCCTTCCATCAAAGCCATCAAAGCATTCTATGATACATATTATGTTCCCAATAATATGGCCATCATCATGGCAGGTGATTTTGATCCGGATGTACTCATTAAAAAGATTGACCGGCATTTCAGTTACATGAAATCAAAACCTGTTTCTGAATATAAGGGACCAAAACAAAGTCCCATTGCCGGACCTGTTATCAGGGAAGTATACGGACCAACTGCTGAAAGTATACGGATATTGTACCGTTCCGCACCAGCAGGAACAAGAGAAGCCATGCTGGCCGACCTTACCCGTTCTATTCTGTTCAATGGCAAAGCAGGATTGCTTGATCTCAATATCAATAAGCAACAGAAATTATTGAATGCAGGAGCTGCTCTGTGGCAGTTCAAAGATCATGGTATTTTCTTTTTGCTGGCGAGCCCCAGGCAGGATCAGTCCCTTGATGATGCTAGAGCATTATTAGCCTCACAACTGAATGATCTGAAAAGCGGCAATTTCGAGGAGTCGCTCATTTCCTCCATTGTTGCGAATTATAAATTAAGCCAGTTGCAATCACTGGAAAATAATGGTTCCCGTGTCAATGATCTTACAGACCAGTTCATTAAGAACAGGGGAACTGGCTGGAACCAGGAACTGGCCCTTATTGACGAAATGGGTAAGGTATCAAAGAAAGAACTGGTTGATTTTGCCAACAGGTTTTTTACCGGTGAGAATTACGTGGTGCTTTATAAAAGAAAAGGAGAAGATAAATCTATTGTGAAAGTAGAAAAGCCCTCTATTACACCGGTGGAGACCAATGCAGGCAAAACCTCTCCTTTTGTTACCTCCATACTGGAAACGGAACTGCCTTCAATTAGTCCGGTTTGGATCGACTACAACAAAGACCTGGAAAAAGCCAAGGTGGGAAATGCTGAAGTATTGTACGTGCACAATAAGGAGAATGGTTTGTTCCGTTTGTCCTACCGCTTCGATATGGGAAGCTGGAACAATAAGCTGCTTCCTTATGCCGCACAGTATTTGCAATATTTGGGTACTGATAAATATTCTTCGGAAGAGATCAGTAAACAATTTTACCATCTCGCCAGCAATTTCAGTGTACGCACCGGCGACGATCAGACTACGGTAACCATTTCAGGACTGGCAGAGAACTTTGATAAAGCCGTCAGCCTTTTTGAAGACCTCATTAGAAATTGTAATCCCGATCAAATTTCACTGGATGCTTTAAAGGCCAACATGTTAAAGTCAAGGGCTAATTATAAACTTAATAAAAATGCCATTTCTTCCGGCCTGCAGTCATATGCCATGTATGGATCCAAAAATCCATTCAATTATACAATGACGGATGCTGAGTTGCAGGCATTGAAACCGGAAGACCTGACCAGGCTTTTGCATACGCTGTTCAATTATCAGCATAAGATCGGTTACTATGGTCCACATTCTGTTGCTACATTAACAAATAAGCTTCAGTCTTACCATCCTTTGCCCTCATCATGGGTGTCAACACCGGAAGCCGTAAAATTTGAAAGGCTGCAGCAAACCAGTAACAAAGTATTGTTTGCCGATTATGATGCCGTGCAGGCAGAAATTTACTGGGTAAAGAATCTTTCAGCGTATGATCCAAAAAGCGAAGCTGTGGTGAATCTGTTCAACAGCTATTTTGGTGGAGGAATGGGTTCTGTTGTTTTTTCAACCATTCGCGAATCGAAGGCCCTGGCTTATTCTACGTATGCAGTTGTGGTAACACCTGATAAAAAAGATGACCGCTTTTCAATTGTAGCCTATGTAGGAAGCCAGTCGGACAAAATGAACGAAGCAGTTAAGAGTATGAATGAATTGTTGAATGAACTTCCTAAAACGGAACAAAGTTTTGCCAATGCCAGGTCGAGCCTGATCAAGAATATTGAAACGGACCGCATTATCCAGGATGGAATTATCAACAGTTATCTGAATGCGCAACGTAAAGGCCTCGATCGCGATATACGAAAAGATAATTACGCCAGGTACAGTTCACTTACCATAAATGATATTTATAATTACCATCAGAACACCCTGTCAAAACAACCTTATACCTATTGTGTTGTTGCATCTAACAAGAGGATCAGCATGGACGACCTGAAGAAATTTGGAGAGTTGAATGTTCTGTCACTTGAGCAGATTTTTGGATATTGATCAATCATGGGCTCCTCAATCTGTAAAAAATGGTTTGAGAATATATCATTGGATCTTTCATAGAGTGTAAAACAATGCCGGAGCAGAAGAAAAGAATATCCAAAAAAAGGAAGTGGGAGGTTAAATAATGGGTCGCAGTATATCAGTTATGTAT
>CAMPIQ010000140.1 GCA_946886475.1 uncultured Chitinophagales bacterium
GATATAAAGAATGCACCTGTAATCAGAAATACGAATAATGAATTTGAAGAAAATATCCTGGTAACCGAAGAGATAAAACAGTTAATTGAAAATGGTGTAATGCCCGGAAGAATTGCCGTTATTTATAAAGAACACCGCACCGGTGATGAGTTACAAAAATTCTTCCAGCTGTTGAACATTCCATATTATGCCAAAAAAACCATCAACCTGCTCAGGCAATCTTTTATTAAAAAGATCCTTTCCTATCCCAGGTATGTAATTGCTGAAAAAGAAACGCCTTATAGTGGTGAACCTTTATTGTTTGAATTACTTCATCACAACTTTCATAACATACCGGCTTTAAAAATAGCTTCGATCAGCAATGGGGTTTATATCAATCACCGTAACAATAAAAAAGACCAGCCCGGCACCATCCGTGAATACCTGGGTAATCTCAATCTTAACAATAGTCAGAAGTTGTTTTCCGCTGATGAAACAACCGACGAGCTGATACGTGTTCACCAATTGCTGGAAAAATTAATAACGGAAGAAGCCAACCTCCCTTTACTGAAATGGATGGAGATATTATTTAATGAAGCGGGCATCCTGTCCTATATCATGAAACAACCCGAAAAGGCCTGGCTCATGCAAATGCTGAATGGTTTCTTTGATTATATTCAGGATGAATGCCGACGCAACCCGGACCTTTCGCTAATACAGCTGATCAAACAGATTGATCTGCTGGAAGAAAATGGTATTGCTGTTCCACTTGTTCAAACCAGTGGAAATGAAAGAGGCGTAAATCTTTTAACCTGTCATGGCAGTAAGGGCCTTGAATTTGAATATGTTTTCCTGATTGGATGTTATTCGGCTCTATGGGAAGGGAAAAAGAAATTCAATCAGGGATACAAACTTCCACCCAATGTTTTTACAAAAGAAACACCGGAAGAAAGAGAAGAGGAACTCAGAAGGTTGTTTTTTGTGGCTGCTACAAGAGCTGAGAAACACCTGAATATATCCTTCCCCCTTTTTACAAATGAAGGCAAGGCCTTAGAACCTTCCAGGTTCATAACTGAAATGGCTGACCAGGTGAAGGCAGAAAGCAAAATCATTCCGGAAGAAATCAAATTAAAATATAGCACATTAAGATATGGGCTTGTTCAACAACCGGAAATTGAAAAAGCAGAAAAGGATTTTATTGAACAATTACTTACAGGCTTCAAAATGAATGTCACTGCTCTGAATTATTACCTGGAATGCCCTGTTAAGTTTTATTATAATTCGCTGGTAAGGATACCATCCGCTTTTAGTGAGCATGCACAATTTGGAACAAGCATGCACGATGCTTTGAGCCATTATTATAATAAAATGATGGAGTTTAACCGTGTTTACCCTCCAAAAGAATTTTTACTGGGACGCTTCCGTTGGAATATGGAAAACAACAGGCATGTATTTGCACCTGAAAGCTTACAAAGATTTATAGATTATGGTACCAAATGCCTGGATGCATTCCACCAAAAATACTTTGCAGAAGCAACAGGCGAATTTATTAGAACAGAGGTTCCCGTTGAAGCTGTTTTTAATTCAATTCCCCTGAAAGGCTTTATTGACAAATTGCAATATTGGGGTAATAAGGTAGCCATAACCGATTTTAAAACCGGAAGCCTTGAAAAGGCAAACCGCCGGTTTGAATTTGCCGAAGCTGGTCACCCTAAAAAACCAGAAGGTGGAAACTACTGGAGGCAGGCTGTGTTTTATAAGATCCTTTTTAGCCATCAAAAAGGGAATACAAAAGAACTGACCAGTATTGGATTTCATTTTGTGGAACCAAATGAAAGTTCAGAATTCGATCATAAAAATATCAATGTTACCTACGAACACGAAGAGATCGTAAAAGATCAAATTGCCGGAACCTGGGAAAAAATTCAATCCCATGAATTCTATAAAGGATGTGGTAAACCGGACTGTTACTGGTGCAACTTTGTTAAAGACCACAAGATCTATACTTCCCTGCATGAATCAGAAATTTCTGAGGAGGAAATGCCCATGGGTGCTATTAGTTTTGCGGAAGCCGGTCGTGAATAACAGGGAACGTCCTTATTATTTTTAGATGACCTTCACATTATACATGATACAATAGCATTGAAAACAATGTATGTTTGTCAGGCATGAAGAAACTGTCTGTTCTTACTGCTTTTACTTTCTGTGTTGCGGCATTCTGGTCCATCCTGCCTATAGGTTGTGCAACCGTTGTTCCACCTTCAGGCGGACCCAAAGATTCGCTTCCGCCGGTATTGCTTCTTGCCGACCCACCTGATTCTTCTTTGAATTTCAGTGGCAACCGCATTACACTCACATTTGATGAGTATATCGATCTTAAGGATGTAGTGAATAACCTTTTTTTTACGCCCACTTTTGAAATTAACCCCAGGATAGCCGTAAGAGGTAAATCCATTATTATTCCATTTGAAGATGGTGTTCTTGAACCTAATACCACCTATGTACTGGATTTCAATAAGGCTATTGTAGATATGAATGAAAGTAACCAACTCCAGGATTTTACCTATACTTTTTCAACTGGTCCGGTACTCGATTCGCTTGAAGTTTCCGGAAGAGTGATCCTTGCAGAAACCGGAAGCACAGACTCCACATTAATGGTGGTTATGTACAGGGATTTTACAGATTCTGCAGTCGTAAAAAAAAGAGCTCCTTATATAACCAATGTAAATGCCGCGGGATATTTCAGGTTCAAATACCTGCCTGCTGATAGTTTTGCCATTTATGCCATTGGAGGCACAGGAAAGGACAGGCGCTATATGAGTGAAAAAACGCTGTTTGCTTTCGCTGATGAAGCGGTTGTTCCCGGCCAGGCTGATTCAATATTGTTATTGGCTTATAATACGCCTGAACTGTCAACAAGGAGCAACCAGGCCGCTCCACGGATTGCCGCTGGCGACAGCATTTTGCGATACACCATCAGTACCCAGGGTCAGCAGGATCTGTTGAAGGACCTCACAATTAATTTCGCGGTTCCTGTAAAAACATTTGATTCTGCCAGGGTTGAACTTAGCATGGATAGTATTTTTAATCCGGCTGAATATACGATCTCGCTCGACACATCCGGCAGGCAGGCAATTATTGAAACGGAGTGGAAAGACAGCGCTCTTTATCACCTGATATTAAAACCTGGTTTTGCTATTGATACGGCCGGCAGATATCTTGCAGCTACCGACACTTCTTCTTTTATGACCAGGAGCAGGTCTGATTACGGAAGCCTTAGCCTGAGACTGCGAAATCTGGACCTCAGCCTGCAACCTGTTTTACAATTTGTTCAAAATAATGTTGTGGTCAAATCCGTTGCGTTGAGTGATGCGGTATACAGCCAGGAATTATTTGAGCCCGGAGAATACAACCTTCGTATTTTATTTGATGAGAATGGCGATGGTCAATTTACACCTGGTAAATTCTTTGGTGAAAAAAGACAACCTGAAATAGTCCGGCCTATTGAAAGGACAATTACTATAAAACCGGAATGGAATAACGAATTTGAGATCCTGCTCTAAATCATTTCAAACAGCATTAAGGAAACAGGCCATACCAGGGCCGGGACATGTCTTTTTTAACCTCTGTACAGAGTGGTTTTAACTAACTTTACACCCTATGCAATTCTCTTCCACTTTACTTGAAAATGCGGTAAATGAATTCTCCAGGCTTCCGGGCATAGGAAAAAAAACCGCCCTCAGGCTGGTACTTCATTTGTTGAAGGAGGATGCAGGAGAAGTTCAGCATTTTAGCGAGGTAATAAGCAGAATGAGAACTGAGATCAGGTTCTGCCAGCGCTGTAATAATGTATCCGATGCTGATTTTTGTTCCATTTGTTCTAACAGCATGCGGAAGCAGGACATTATTTGTGTGGTTGAAAATATCCGTGATGTAATTGCACTGGAAAGTACACAACAATTCAATGGTACCTATCATGTATTGGGCGGGGTAATTTCCCCGCTTGATGGAATAGGCCCCGGTCAGTTAAATATCGAGACCCTGATTAACCGCGTAAGTAAAGAATCAACTATTGAAGTGATCTTTGCTTTAAGTCCAACAATTCAGGGTGACACAACCATATACTATATCCAGAAAAAATTGCCGGCCGCAACCCGTGTCACTACCATTGCCAGAGGCATAGCTTTTGGAGGCGAACTGGAATATGCAGATGAGATGACGCTGGCCCGCAGTCTTCAGAACCGGCTCCCGGTAGATAGTTATGTTGGGCGGTAATAACAAACCAGTAAATCATAAACCCTCCCTTGCATATATCCCCCCAATCAACTACTTTTGCGCCATTACAGGCGGATTTGTTTATTGTTCGGCCTTATCCTAAGCGTTGCTAAGGAAACAGAACTAATAAACGTAGAAACTCTACATAGTTTTCCTCGTTTATTGGACCTCAACGTCAACAGATTTTTAAAGACCTTAACAGAATCTCCTGTAGAAATAGCAGTTCGTTTGCACGAATCGCGATTCTATGAATTGATCATAAACAAAGAACATCATGACAAACATCCGCGAACTCTTAAAGCACAGGATCCTGATAATTGACGGAGCCATGGGCACTATGATCCAGAGATATAAACTGAATGAAGAAGACTACCGGGGTGAAAGGTTCAAAAACTGGCCATCAGATGTTAAGGGTAATAACGACCTCCTTTGCCTCACGCAACCGCATATTATCAGGGAGATACACGGTCACTATCTTGAGGCCGGAGCTGATATAATTGAAACCAATACGTTCAATGCACAAAAAGTTTCACTGGCCGACTATGGAATGGAATCATTGGCTTACGAGATCAATTTAGCTGCGGCGAAAATTGCTAAGGAAGCCTGCGCACTGGTGGGATCAGGGGAACAAAAATTCGTTGCAGGTGCCATTGGACCCTTAAATAAAACACTTTCGCTTTCACCTGATGTAAACAACCCCGGATTCCGTGCGCTCACTTTCGATGAAGCTGTTGATGCTTATTATGAACAGGTAAAAGGACTTGTAGATGGCGGCGCTGACCTTCTTTTGATTGAAACCATTTTTGATACGCTGAATGCGAAAGCTGCCATATTTGCCATTAAAAAATATTTCAGAGATACCAGCAAAGCCGAATTACCCATCATGATCAGTGGTACTATCACTGATGCCAGTGGAAGAACACTTAGCGGGCAAACACTTGAAGCTTTTTATAATTCCATTCATCATGCAAGACCTTTGAGTGTAGGTTTGAATTGCGCACTGGGTGCAAAGGAAATGCGTTCGCACATTGAAGAATTAAGTCAGCTTGCAGATTGCTATGTATCGGCCTATCCGAATGCCGGACTTCCTAATGCCATGGGAGAATATGATGAACAACCTGAAGATACCGGCCATTATCTTGAGGAATGGGCAAAAGAAGGTTTTGTGAATATTGTTGGAGGATGTTGTGGCACCACGCCTGATCATATCCGGCATATAGCTGAACATGTTAGGAACATTCAGCCGCGGCAATTACCGCTGTTGGAACCACAAGAACATGAAGACGCAAAGGAACATAAAGAATATGCACAACCGTCCTGACAATAGTACGGAAGATTTAGCTGGCAGGATAGTGGATATTGCCGTCAGAATTGATCAGGAATTAATTGTAAGTGACGCGCTCCGCATTGATATGCTCGTTTATAATGAGGTTATCAATGAATTAAAAGCACAGGAGATTTTTCTCCCTGTGTGGGAAGCACAATCATTAAGCTATTTAAAATTTTATATTAAACGTTTAGGATTTTTTATAAATTTTCATGTACCACTTATGAAAACGGGATCATGAGATCTATTATGTAAGATCTTTGTGTCCCTTGTGCTTTAGTGGTTCAATAAAAAATAATGGAACAAATTGTAATCAAACCTTACTTAAGATTATCAGGCCTGGAACCTTTGACCATCCGCCCTGAATCGAATTTTGTGAATGTTGGCGAAAGAACAAATGTAACCGGCTCAAAGAAATTTGCAAGACTGGTGCGCGACAACAAATATGAAGAAGCGCTTTCAGTTGCACGGCAACAGGTTGAAAATGGAGCACAGATCCTTGATATAAACATGGATGATGCTTTGCTTGATGGTGTTAAAGCCATGAGCACCTTCCTTAATCTGGTGATGGCAGAACCCGATATTGCCAAAATCCCGGTCATGATCGACTCATCTAAGTTTGAGATCATCGAAGCTGGATTGAAATGTGTTCAGGGAAAGTGTATTGTGAATTCGATTTCCATGAAGGAAGGTGTTGAAAAGTTCATTGAACAGGCGCGGATATGCCAGGCATATGGTGCAGCCGTAGTGGTTATGGCATTTGACGAAAACGGTCAGGCCGATACACTCGAAAGAAGAGTAAACATTTGCGAAAAAGCATACCAGATCCTTACGGAAGAAGTGGGCTTCGAGCCCCAGGACATCATTTTTGACCCTAACATTTTTGCCATAGCAACCGGCATAGAAGAACACAATAACTATGCTGTGGATTTTATAGAAGCTACAAGGATCATAAAACAGAAGATGCCCCTTGCCAAAATAAGTGGTGGAGTGAGTAATGTTTCCTTTTCTTTCAGGGGAAATGACCATGTTCGAGAAGCCATTCACTCCGTTTTCCTTTACCATGCCATCAAAGCAGGTATGGATATGGGAATTGTAAATGCTGGCCAGTTGGTTGTATATGATGAAATAGAACCGGACCTCAGGGAATTATGTGAAGATGTAATTCTTAACAGGAGACCCGATTCCACCGAGCGGCTGGTGTCATTTGCAGAAACGGTAAAAGCAAAGGGTAAAGAAGAAATAAAGGATGAAGCATGGCGTAACGGTACCGTGGAGGAAAGATTGAAACATGCGCTGGTAAATGGCATCACAGATTATATTGATACAGATACTGAAGAAGCCAGGTTAAAATATCCCAAACCACTTGATGTAATTGAGGGGCCATTAATGGCAGGTATGGATGTGGTAGGCGATTTGTTTGGAAGCGGAAAGATGTTCCTTCCACAGGTTGTAAAGAGTGCAAGGGTTATGAAAAAATCTGTAGCTATCCTTACACCCTATATTGAAAAGGAAAAAGAAGAAAGACAAAAAGCCCATCTTGCTGCCGGCACAAAAAATGAAGAGGTGGCAGGCGCTCCAAAAGTATTAATGGCAACTGTTAAAGGTGATGTTCATGATATAGGTAAAAATATTGTGGGTGTTGTACTGGGATGTAATGGTTATGATGTGATAGACCTGGGAGTAATGGTACCGGCAGATAAAATATTAGAAACTGCACAAAAGGAAAATGCAGATATCATTGGATTAAGCGGATTGATCACACCTTCTCTTGATGAAATGGCTCACGTGGCCAGGGAAATGAAAAGAAGGAATATGCACCAGCCTTTATTGATCGGCGGCGCCACCACTTCAAGGATCCATACAGCCGTTAAGATCGCACCTGAATATGAAAATGGGGTAGTACATGTTTTAGATGCATCCAGAAGCGTTACGGTGGTCAGCAATCTTTTGAACAAAGAGCAAAAAGGACCATTTCTTCAACAAACCTTGAATGAATATGAAGGATTAAGGCAACAGTTCCTGAACAAACAAAAACACAAAGTACTTATACCTTATGAGGAGTCGGTAGTGATGAAAGAATATTTTGACTGGAAAAACTACCAGCCCGTGAAGCCAAAGGTAGACGGCGTTAAGGCATTTAAAAGTTTTGACCTGGGCACCATCGCTGAATTTATTGACTGGGGGCCTTTCTTTATTGGCTGGGAAATGCCCGGAAGATTCCCTGAAGTTTTATCTGATCCCATTTTTGGTAAGGAAGCAACGCGCCTTTACAATGATGCTAAACAAATGGTTGAGAAAATTGTGGCCGAGAAATGGTTCACCGCTGATGGCGTAGTGGGATTCTGGCCTGCGGAAACAAACAATAAGGACACTATTACTTTACAAACAAAAAATGGAGAAGTAAAACTTGAATCTTTACGTCAACAAATGAAAAAGGCCATAGGACAGCCTTCCTATAGTCTTGCTGATTTTATAAAGCCCGCTTCCCAATACCTGCCGGAAACTGAAAAAAAATCTGAAGCGCCTGCAGATTTTATGGGTGCGTTCGCAGTTACCATCCATGGAGCTAAAAAACACATTGACCGTTACATTGCTGAAAATGATGAATTCAATAAGATACTCGTTCAGATATTAGCTGACCGCTTTGTTGAGGCATTTGCAGAGTGTTTACACCTGACGGTAAGAAAGGAACACTGGGGTTATGAAAAAGATGAAGCGCTTTCGAATGATCAATTGATCAAAGAACAATACAAAGGGATACGTCCAGCACCAGGCTATCCGGCCTGTCCTGATCATACAGAAAAAACCAAGCTGTTCTCTTTACTGGATGTAACAAATAATATTGGCATAATTCTGACCGAAAGCCTTGCGATGGATCCTCCGGCATCCGTTTGCGGCTGGTATATTGCGCATCCTAAAAGCCATTATTTTGGATTAGGCAAAATTGGTAAAGACCAATTGGAAGATTATGCCAAAAGAAAAGGAATGAGTATTGAAGAAGCACAAAAATGGTTAAGCCCTGTTTTAAACTAAAGAGATCTGACAGTCCATATATATTTTGATTCAACGCTTAAATATTTCCTGTTGTCAGCGATTTGATCTCTTCGTATTTACGGGCGTCTCTGTTTGCCTTCACAAGTGCAATTATAACGAAGATCTTAATAATTATCCCTCTGAATATATTAGTTGGATCAGTTAACATGAATACAATTTGAAGTAAAAGGTAGATCACCAGGGCAATAGTAAATGAAGCAACAGGCTTTTTTCTGCTCCACAAAGCAAGAATTAAAAATAACAATGCTATAAAGGCATCAATAACAAATGCGATGATTCCTATCGTCCGATCAGTTTCATTTGCATATTCAAAAATGCCCATCAAAAACTGAATGCCTGATATCACATAAAGCCAGATGCGCGCATTCTTAAGCGTCTTTTCATATGGCTCCAGATCATATACATCAGAAAAGATAGTTTCCTGGCCGGCGTCAGAATCATTGGTGGACGGCAATACTTTTTCACTCATAACAGAAGGTTTTGGTTGTGCACTTGATAAAAACTTATTCGAGTTCTCACTATGGCCTGCCTCTCCCCTGACCGTTTTAGATCAGCATACCGGAATGGATCATCAACACTGATATAAGAATATCCTGAGACCCTTTTTTCTTTTGAATATAATAAAAAATGAAAGCCCTACCTGATTTTATTGTATCATTATAGTATTCTCCCTAATTGATAAAAAATAATGTAGAATGCATAGTTGGATC
>CAMPIQ010000141.1 GCA_946886475.1 uncultured Chitinophagales bacterium
ATTCAAGGGTATAATCGCTTCAGGGAGTAAGTAGGAAACAACTATATCTAAGATAATTAATTTTTATAATTTATTAAATAATCACCCGGGCCATTATTTCCATAAAGCGTGCATACTCTGTTACAAAATCTTTTTCCCGTGGATATTCGCCCTCCAGTTTTTTGATGGTCTGGTCCAGGAAGGATCTGGCCCTGCCTGCCTGTTCCTCATTGAAAAAACAATTCCTGAACTGTGGAGAGGATTCAGGTGATAATGTGAGTGCGTGCTGGTAGTACTTAAATGGCAAAGCCACTCTCGCGGGAATAAAATAGGTGGATTCTTTTCCCACCAGAAAAAAATAGTCTGCATAAAAATTCAGCATCTGCGATAACCTTAGCCTGATCGCTTCATCTGTTTCTGGTTTTGAAGGTTTTTTTCTCCAGGTATTTAAGGAGTCTTCAAACAGGATGGATTTGTCATCATCTTCCCTGATCTTTTTCAGATGCCATACCAGTTGGATCTGTTTGTTTTCAAGCGGCAGGTACTGCATCAGCCGGAGTGTATCGTTTTCAAATTTTTCCCATTTGGTAAAAAAACCATTGAAGCCTTTTCCGCCATTCCTTATCTCAACCGTACTATCACTGCCCAGCAGCCATTTACCAATGGTATTCACACTGTCCGACTGCCGGAATTGCCCGTTGCTGTCAAAACTTACCAGCTTTAACCCATATAGCTTAACAATGGAATCCTGGTATTTTCCATATACCTCACTTTCCGTTCTGGATTTGATACGATGATCGGGATAAAGGATCAGCCATTTTCCGGATAACAATTCCTGATGATCCGGTTCTAACGGGGGTTCATTGCACGCCGGATGTATAAAGCATACTACTGTACAAACCGCAATAATCAAATGTCTCATAAACAAATTAAAAAAATAAATTCCCCGAACGGCGGCAATATAAGGTCTGCCGAAAAAAAATACAACCTTCAGGCAAACTTTAATACCTAAAGGTGCAAGTACAAACTTCTCTTATCTTTGCGCCCACTATGACACAGGAACAATTGAAAGATATGAGGTCGCGCCTGGCGGGACTGAGGAGGTTTCTTTGACGTCGCTAACAGGACAGAAAAGATAAACCAGGATAAACAACTCTCTCTTGCCCAGGGATTCTGGGATGATAATGCAAGGGCAACTTCCATTCTGAAGGAGATCAAATTAAACGAGTACTGGACCAGCCTTTATGATGAGGTAAGTGCAGCTGTTGAAGACTTTGCTGTGCTTTTTGAATTCTGGAAGGAAGGAGAAGGAACGGAGGAAGATGTAAAGGCGGCCTATGTAAAAGCATTACAGGCTATTGAAGAAGCTGAATTTAAAAGCACACTCAATCAGCCTGAGGATGAATTGCCCGCCGTATTGCAGGTAAACTCCGGAGCTGGTGGCACAGAGAGTCAGGACTGGGCGGAAATGCTGGCCAGGATGTACCGTATGTATGGTGAAAAGCAGGGTTGGAGTGTTACCATTCTCGACTGGGTAGATGGTGATGGTGCCGGCATTAAAACCTGTACCTATCAGTTTGATGGTCCCTTTGCTTATGGTTTTCTCAAAGCAGAAAGTGGCGTTCACCGTTTAGTGAGGATTTCTCCATTTGATTCAAATGCACGCAGGCATACTTCCTTCGCATCCATATTTGTTTATCCACTGGTAGATGATACCATTAATATTGAGATCAAAGACAGCGAAGTAAAAATGGAAACGGCGAGAAGCGGAGGAGCCGGCGGACAGAATGTAAATAAAGTGGAGACCAAGGTTTTCCTTACCCATATTCCAACCGGCATTACGGTGGTTTGTCAGACAGAAAGGTCGCAGATCGGCAATCGGGAAAAAGCCATGCAGATGTTGAAAAGCCGTTTGTATGAAGAGGAGCTACGCAAGCGCGAAGCCCTGAAGAATGCCACCAATTCTACCAAGAAGAAAATTGAATGGGGCAGCCAGATCCGTTCTTATGTTTTTCATCCTTACAAAATGATCAAGGACCATCGTACTGATTTTGAAGTAGGCAATGTGGGTCCGGTGATGGATGGAGAATTGGATGGATTTATAAAAGCCTATCTGATGAGCGAAAAGGAAGAAGGGTAAAGATAAAATTACCAGATGCACATTAAGAATTAACGCGAAAGAATAGTTGATCTTTAAAAAATAAAAAATGAACCTCGGATATTTCTCATACCCCATGCCGGCAAACGAACCAGTGTATTCATATGAACCGGGATCGGCAGAAAGGCAGGCGTTGAAAAAAACATTGAAGGAACTGAAATCTGCAGAGGCGGATATTCCTATGTACATAGGAAGTGAAGAAGTAAGGACCGGTAAAAAGCAGGCGATTCATCCTCCGCATGAAATTTCGGCAACCCTCGGATATTTTCATGCAGGCGATGAATCGCATGTTAAGAAAGCCATTGAAGCAGCCCTGTCTGCAAGAGAAGCCTGGGCGGATATGAGCTGGGAGAACCGGGCAAATATTTTTCTTAGGGCTGCTGATCTGATCTCTGCCAAATACAGGTATCATATGAATGGTACCACCATGCTTGGCCAGAGTAAATCTGTATACCAGGCGGAAATAGACAGTGCCTGTGAACTGATAGATTTTTTAAGATTCAATGTGCATTTCCTGAGTGAGATCTATAAGCAGCAACCGGTAAGTGCACCAGGTATGCACAACCGCATGGAATATCGTGCGCTCGAAGGGTTTGTACTGGCGGTAACGCCATTTAATTTTACGGCCATTGGAGGAAATCTTCCCACTTCAGCAGCCATGTGTGGCAATGTGGTTGTATGGAAGCCGGCAAATACACAGATCTATTCGGCCCAGATGTTCATGCGGATCTTAAAAGAAGCCGGGTTGCCCGATGGTGTCATCAACCTTATTTATGTTGACGGACCCACTATTGGAAAAGTTTGCTTTGCACACAGGGAGTTTGCAGGCGTTCATTTTACCGGATCAACAGGTGTTTTCAATAATATGTGGAAGACCATTGGTGAGAACGTGGCAGGTTATAGATCCTATCCGCGTATTGTAGGTGAAACAGGAGGAAAGGATTTTGTAATTGCCCACCGTACTGCTAACGCGCAGGTGGTTGCAACGGCCTTACTTCGTGGTGCATTTGAATTTCAGGGTCAGAAATGTTCTGCCGCATCAAGAGCCTATATTCCGTCCAATATTGCAGAGGAAGTGAAACAGCTGTTGGTAGATGGCATCAATGATTTCAGCATGGGCACTGTTGAAGACTTCGGAAATTTCATTAATGCGGTTATAGATGAAAAGAGCTTCAACAATATTGCAAAATATATTGATGGAGCAAAGAATGATCCCAATGCAAGAATACTGGCAGGTGGTGATTATGATAAATCAAAAGGATATTTTGTAAGGCCAACTGTAATTGAAGCCCTGGATCCAAAGTACGTAACCATGTGTGAAGAGATCTTTGGACCAGTGCTTACCATACATGTGTATGATGAAAATAAATTTGAAGAAACCCTTCACCTGGTAGATCAGACCTCTCCTTATGCACTGACAGGTTCAGTAATTGCACAGGACAGGTATGCAGTGGAACTGGCAACGGATAAATTAAGGAATGCTGCAGGTAATTTTTATATTAATGATAAACCAACCGGTGCTGTTGTTGGGCAACAGCCATTCGGTGGGGCCAGGGCCAGCGGAACAAATGATAAAGCAGGATCCCAGTTGAATCTATACCGGTGGCTGAGTGCAAGAACAATAAAAGAAACTTTTGTACCGGCAACTGATTACCGGTATCCTTTCTTAAGAGGAGAGAGTGAAGGTATTTAACCTGGCAGGAAGACATGTATGTTTTATTGTGAGATTCCAACCGTTGTTGAAGAGGTGAAATGAAGTAATCAAAACAAATCATTCAGTACAGCTATATAGTAGTAATTATAATTTTGATCTTTTTAAAAAGCTGCTTTGCAATAGCAGCTTTTTTTAGTAAATCTTCTTAGTAATTCTACAATTCAATAGTTATCATTAACCGTTTAACGCTAATAATTTACAATTCACACTTCAAAATGTATAATTGATTGCAAATCACTTTGAATTGTCAGGCTCGCTTATATCTTTGCCCTCATATTTAAAAACTAATAAGTATGAGAAAAATTTCATTATTGCTTGCATTATTTGCAGCAAGTTTTGCAGTAAAAGCCCAGGACAACACAAGAAGCAATGCTATCAAATTGAATCCTTTGTCGCTTGCTTTTTTAACTGGTAACGTATCATATGAAAGAGCCGTTAGCGCAAATTCATCGTTCCAGTTAGGTGTATTTTATTCTGGCGTAAGTTTCAGTGAGATCAAATATTCCGGATTGGGAATTACTCCGGAATTCCGTTTTTATTTTGGTGGTGCCAAACAAGCTTTAAATGGAGTATACGCTGCTCCGTTTGCACGATACCAGAATTTCAGCATCACTGATAAAACAGATGATTCTGAAACTTCATTTTCTACAATTGGTGGCGGTGCCACAATTGGCTGGCAGAAAATGTGGAATAGCGGCTTTGTACTTGACATCTTCGCAGGTCCGTCTTTCAACTCTGCAAAATTCAAAAATGATGGTGATGATGATGCCTTTGATGTAAACAGCAGTTTCTCCGGTTTTGGCGTGAGAACTGGTCTTACTTTAGGCTTCGGATTCTAAGTTCATTTCAACATTTTTTTGAAGGGCCGCATTTTGCGGCCTTTTTTCATTTTGGCAATTGCGGCCTCCTTTTTGTATTTATTGGTGAAAAATAACTTATGAAAAAGATCAGTTTAATGATTTGTGCTCTTTTTGTAACAGCTGCTGTTTTTGCGCAGGGAGCAAAATTTGGATTGAAGGGTGGGCTTAATGTTTCCACGTTAACGAACAACGAAGGAAGTGAAATGGGTTCCCGCCTGGGTTTACATGCCGGTGTTCTTGCGCATATTCATTTAGGTCCTCAACTGGCACTCCAGCCGGAATTGGTTTATTCAAGCCAGGGCGCCAAATATACCGTTAGTGATGGTGAGCATTCTCTTGGATTGAATTATTTGAACTTGCCTCTTCAGTTGCAATACATGTTCGATAATGGTTTTCGTATCCAGACTGGCCCTCAGGTTGGCTTTCTTGTAAATGTAAATGATAAGCGTGAAGGGACAGAAACGGGATTTTTTACCTCAGATGACTTTAAATCTGTGGATTTTTCCTGGAGTGCAGGGCTTGGCTATCTAACCTATTCCGGACTGGGTGTTGATGCCCGTTATAATTTTGGGTTAAATAATATTAATGACGCCGGAAGTGCGGTTAGGCGTAATAATGTGTTTCAGGTTGGTTTATTTTATATGCTGGACAATGCACATAAAGCAAAGTCGCGTTAACCGTTGATTATCATTTCCAAAAAATTAAAGTGCCGCATTTTGCGGCCTTTTATTTGTTATTACCTCCCCAAACAAAAGTTAACGTATGAAAAAGATCAGTTTGTTTGCATTAGCAGTATCCATGAGCCTGGCCATGTTTGCACAAGAAAATGTGAACCGGAGCCCGATGCCGGTGAAGACCTATTTCGGAATTAAGGGAGGTGTGAACCTGGCGAAACTAAGGCCAAGTGATTATGCAGCCAATGAACCCAGTACAAATCTTAAAACATCTGCACACGCAGGATTCCTGGTTCGTATTCCTTTGAGCACTAATGGTGGTTTTGCAGTTCAGCCGGAATTGTTGTACAACCGTCAGGGAAGTAAAATGAAAACTACAACTACAGTTGGTACCGTTACTACAACAAACACCTATGAGCAGGACCTCGGATACGTTTCTGTTCCGGTGATGTTGCAATGGAAGAGCGCAGGTGGTTTCTATCTCGAAACTGGTCCGCAGGCTGGATTTTTAATTGCAGCCCAGCAGGAAGGTCCCGGTACTGACAGCGAAACAGAAAACAAAGATGAGATGGAAAAATTTGATTTTTCCTGGGGTGCCGGTTTAGGTTATATGTCACGTATGGGTCTTGGACTTGGTGCACGTTATAATCATGGCTTCACTAATGTAATGGAAGAAACATCTACAAGCGGTGATGCCCGGTTAAGAAATTCAGTTGTACAAATTGGATTGACCTGGTTGATCGGAGCGAACAAGTAATTTTAAAATTCTTCATTTAATGGCCGGTTCAGATTGGACCGGCTTTTTTTATGTGTGGCAGGGTTGGATACCTTGGTGAAATGGGCCTTGTCATAAACATCAGGTATAATCATGGCTTACAAATATCATCAAGCCAACAACATCAAACTCTGATACTAAAATGTATAATTCCGTTGTGAAGTTTGAATTATCCTATCTTTTAGGAAATTAAATTAAAATGAAGCCAGCGGCATTTAGCGGATAGCTTTCTTTACAAACTAATGGAGTAAAAGTTTAATCAGGAATGCAAAACAGAAAAACTAGTATCAACTGCAGGCCCTTGGCCAATAGCCATTGGACTTTTCTCCTCCTTTAACCTCTTAGTCTTACTTTTATAAAAATTTCTCCTTGAAATCTGTATTGAACCAACAACAAATTGCACTTACTATAAAAAGACTGGCTAATCAGGTACTTGAAAATAATGTTGATCTTGAAAATACGGTACTGGTAGGCATTCAGCCCCGTGGCATCTTTCTTTCGGAAAGGATCATTAAGGAATTGAAAGAAGAAATTGATCCTTCAGCGATTCAATATGGTAAACTGGACATCACTTTTTACCGTGATGATATTCACAGAGAACTGCATGTACCCAATCAGACCGATATCAAGTTTTCAATGGAAGGGAAAAAAGTGGTATTGATCGATGATGTATTATATACCGGCCGTACCATTCGGGCAGCCCTGGATGCTTTGATGGATTTTGGCAGACCGGCAAAAGTGGAACTTATGGTTTTAATAGATCGCAGGTACAGCCGGCAATTGCCTATACAACCTGATTATACAGGTAAATCAATTGATTCCATCCTTACCCAGAAAGTAAAAGTATTCTGGCAGGAGAGAGATGGGAAGGACGAAGTGGTACTTATATGAGGTTTGAGCTGAGAACTGTGAGTAAGGCCTTATAATTAAATACAATATTGTATTTGGGACACTGATCCAAAAAATAAATTTCATGTTTAGGTGGCCAGCTCGAAGCTCCAGGCTAACAGCTCGTAACCTTTTCCCTTAACTTTGATTTTTAATGAGACTTTCTACCCGACACCTTCTTGGTATAAAAGATCTTACTGCTGCCGACATTTCGCTCATCCTGGACACCGCCAGGGAATTCAAAGAAGTTTTACAAAGGCCAATCAAAAAAGTACCTTCTCTCAGGGATGTTACGGTGGTAAATTTGTTTTATGAGAACTCCACCCGCACCAGGATATCTTTTGAGCTGGCTGAAAAAAGACTGTCGGCAGACACCGTCAATTTCAGCGCATCAGGGTCTTCCGTTTCAAAAGGGGAAACCCTGTTGGATACGGTGAATAACATCCTTTCCATGAAAGTTGATATGGTGGTGATGAGACACAGTGCCAGTGGAGCTCCCCATTTTCTTGCCCGGCACATACCTGCCGCCATCATCAATGCGGGAGATGGCATCAATGAACATCCTACGCAGGCATTGCTTGATGCACTTTCCATTATCGAAAAATTCAAAACACTTGAAGGCATCAGGGTGGCGATCATTGGTGATATTATGCATAGCCGGGTTGCACAGAGTAATATTCACCTGCTAACCAAAATGGGAGCGGAAGTTATTGTTTGCGGTCCGCCAACCTTAATTCCTAAATACATGGAGCAGGCCTTTAATGTAAAAGTTGAATACGATCTGAGGAAGGCCCTTGAATGGTGCGATGTGGCTAACGTATTAAGAATACAACTTGAAAGACAAAACCAGGTATTGTTTTCTTCACTGCGGGAATACAGTCTGGTATATGGTATCAACAGGAAACTTCTTGACAGCCTTTCCAAACCTGTAACCATCATGCATCCCGGCCCCATTAACAGGGGGGTAGAGCTGGATAGCGACGTTGCGGACAGTGACCAGTCAATCATTTTGCAGCAGGTGGAAAATGGTGTAGCAGTGAGAATGTCTGTATTGTATTTACTGGCGGGAGACAGAAATTCTTCCTAAATTATAAACCACAATCCTCATTAATGCGTATTGCTTTATTTCCAGGCACTTTCGATCCGGTTACTTTTGGTCATATAGATATTATTGAAAGGTCCCTGGCTTTGTTCGATAAATTATACATTGGCATTGGCATCAATTCCAATAAAGCACCCATGTATTCGGAATCTGTCAGGAAAAACTGGCTTGGGGAAATCTTCAAAAATGAATCAAAGATTGAAACGGTGATCTATGAAGGACTTACTGTAAACTGTTGCAGGAAGGTAAATGCCAGATATATACTCCGGGGTATCAGGTATGTAAATGATTTCGAATACGAAAAAGCCATCGCCGATATGAACAGAAGCCTTGACGAGGAAATAGAAACAGTATTTCTTACCTGTCTTCCAAAATTTACCTCAGTGGCATCAACGCTGGTTCGGGATGTGATCAGAAATGGGGGCGATGTATCTCAATTTGTTCCTGATGTGGTGTTGAAAACCATAAGGCAGGAAGCTGCCATAAAGCCTGCTTAAAGATTTTTTGTTTCATGTAATTCTTTTACCCCGGCATTCAATACATCCGCTATGGAAGCATGGGTGTTTTCCATATATGCCGTTAATTGATTGATTGAAACCCATTCGCATTTATCTATATCCTCCTCCAGTTGCGGGATAAATGATTTTTGTTTGGGCGCCTTAAATAAATACCAGTGTGATTCTTTCAATATATGTTTTCCAAATTCATGATAGGTATGATAGGTAACCATTAGTGGTTTCTCAAGTTTCAATTCCTGTATCCCTGTTTCTTCTTTGATCTCGCGTTCGGCACAGGCAGCCAGTTCTTCTTTTTCATCAAGTTTTCCTTTGGGCAGATCCCATTTTCCGCGGCGGTGGATCAATAGTATTTCGTTCTTTCCTGTATGAACCAGTCCGCCTGCTGCTACTATAAGTACCAGCTTCTTTTTAAAAACCTTTAATACGGCATCAGGATCCTGGTGCAGGAAAATTCCGGTACGGATCTGCGGCGCCTCCATTTCATGGATCATCGCTTTTATTGAATGTAAGTTCAGTTCATCAATAAAAACAGTCTCCTCATGATGTTGTAATTCTTCCAGTTCCTGATTGATTTCCTTTGCCAGGAAAAGCGGTTTATTATTAAAATAGATCTTATACATGATGAAATCAATGATCAGCGAAGTTAATTGTCAACAGCCATTCACTTTTACCC
>CAMPIQ010000142.1 GCA_946886475.1 uncultured Chitinophagales bacterium
TTGAAAGTGTAAGCATGCCGAGCGTTGGATACTTAGCTCGTAAATCTGAATATTCAAAACAATAAATGGCAATACTCAGTATGCCATGGCTGCCTAATCAGTGATTAAGTAGTCATTAGGGCCGCCGCACGGGTTCACCTATTTCCATGTGCCGCCGCCGACTCAAAACAAAATAGGTTGCATCAACTGAAGGCTGTGACGGTTGATTAAGACCATACAGCTAAGGAAGGAATTGGTTTGTTCAGTTCCGGTTTCTTCCCGACAATCAATTCTGAAATAAGCATGTAGAAGGCTTTTAGAAGTCATGTTTGGACACCGGTTCGATTCCGGTCACCTCCACAGGTTAACGGTTCCCTGCCCGACTGCGTCGCGCGGGCGGGGATTCCGGTCACCTCCACAATACTTATAGCGAAGAAACAGAAAGAGCGCGTCGTGCACTCTTACTCTTTCTGTTCTCTTTCTGTCCTTTCCTCTCCCTCACGCTCGCTTTCATTCCCGCTCTTCTTTCTACACCCTATCACAGCTTCTTTTCATAATGCTGATGATAATTATGCAAAATGGCAGCACTTCGTTCGGGTTGAAAGCCTGCATAATGAACTTTGATGCGTTCGAAGACTTCCTGCAGTGCATTGATATCGTTTAGTGATACCAGTTCTTTAAAAAAGCGTTCCCTGAATCCCGGTAGTGCTTTCAGGTAGCTGGTGTACCGGCCCCTCATTTCCATGATGGCTTTCCACTCGCCTTCCCAGGCAGCGGCGTACAGTAAGTGCCGGCTACAAACATCCACGCGTTCCGCCACCGTTGGTGGTGCCAGTTCCTTTCCGGTTGAAAGAAGATGCCTGACTTCCCTGAAGATCCACGGATACCCGATGGCCGCTCTTCCGATCATGATACCGTCAACACCGTAGCGATTCTTATAAGCAAGGGCACTTTGTGGACTGTCGATGTCCCCATTGCAGAAAATGGGAATGGTGATGCGGGGGTTGTTCTTTACTTTACCAATCATGTTCCAATCCGCCTGTCCCTTATACAACTGACAGCGGGTGCGCCCATGTATGGTGAGGGCCTGAACGCCTGCATCCTGCAGACGTTCGGCTACTTCTTCAATATTAATGCTCTGATCATCCCAGCCCAGTCTTGTTTTTACCGTTACCGGGAGACTGGTGGCCTTCACGCAGGCTTCCGTGAGCCGCACCATGAGTTGTATATCTTTCAAAACGCCGGCACCGGCACCTTTAATTACAATTCCTTTTACCGGGCAGCCGAAGTTGATATCCAGCAGATCAGGTTGCACACGATCTACAATAGAAGCGGCCCTCGACATTGTCTCTTCGTCTCCACCAAATATCTGAATACCCGTAGGTCTTTCTTCCGGCAGGATCTCCAGCTTTTTTTTGCATTTAGCGGTACGATTAACCAGGCCATGACTTGAAATGAATTCTGTAAAAAGCAGGTCTGCTCCCTGCTCTTTGCATATCAGTCTGAAAGGTGGGTCACTTACATCCTCCATGGGTGCAAGCAAAAGGGGAAAACCGGGTAAGGTGATGTTGCCAATATGCATAGGTGTTCAAAGGTTGGAAAGATAGCATTTTGATGAGAATCGGCATGCGGCTGAATCAGGCAACAACGTCAATGCAAAATTTCTTCCTGCGTTTTTTCCAGATTTTTTAATATACGATAATTCCTAAAGAAGCGTACTTATACAACTTTTTTCCATATAGGCGCATAGGAAAAAAAGTGCAAACTTTTTTGTTCATGCTTGTTGAAAATTCAATCCCCTCCGGCAGGTGATCTTCAGCAAAGTATCTTTTCTCCCACTTACTCAATAAACCTTCCCAGTTTCTCATTGGTGCTGGGACAGGCTTTTAGCACAACATAATTTGCATCAGTAATTATTCAAGACCAACCCGGTAACGGTTTTGATCATCTTCTACAATTTTAAAAATAATCGAAAATGAAAAAGCTTATTTCTCTGTCATTCATTATTGCTTCCTGCTATTTATTGTCTTGTCAAAAGGAAATAATTGAAGATAAAGCAATGGATAATCCAAATCTTATTGCGTCGAATGCGAAAGTGGCGAAGGCTCTACCATTCAAAGGAACGTATACAACTGTATCAGAGATCCTGCAGCCCGCACCTTTCCTTCATACCAGGATCACCGGTACAGGACAGGCCTCACACCTGGGAAAAGGTAGCTTTGTAGCACTATCTGCACTCGATCTAACTACCGCACCTCCTTTCCTTTTGGGTGGGACAGCAACTTTCACAGCTGCTAATGGTGATGAGTTTTATACAACCTTTACCGGTACAGCTACCCCCAACGGCCAGGGAGCATTAAACATATCAATGTCGCATACGATCACAGGTGGAACAGGCAGATTCGAAAATGCTATAGGAAGTATTGACGGGCACACCGTGGCTGTTCCGGGTCATACAGAAGCCAGTATTGATTATGAAGGAACAATCAGCTATTAAATAAAAGCAGGTACTATTAGATGATGGTCTGCCTTGCCGTTTAATAATTAAAATCTCCAAACAATTTTTTATATTTAAAGGAAGCATACTACTCAGGTGTACAGCCGGTTCTTCATCTTGTTTTTCTTTCTTCATCATGCTGCCATTAATGCTCAAACTTATAGCATCGACAGCATGAGGAATCAAATGCCATACCTATTAGGCAATGCACACGTTGATGGCCTGAACCGGTTGGGTGCACAGTTTTGTTACTATTGGATGCATGCCGATTCTGCTCTGCAATATTCAGGCTTGGCATTTCGGCAGGCATCTTCTACCGGTTATCAAAAAGGTGTGGCAGAAGCGCTGGTCCTGGAAGCATCCGTTCATGGTAAGTTATTGGGACAGCCGCAGGAAATGCTAATAAAAAGCAGAAAGGCAATTGAAGCACTAAGAGGTACAAATAACCAACGGACGTTAGGCTCGGCCTATCAGTCCTATGCTTTGAGTCTGGCCCTGCTTGGTGAATATGACCGGTCGCTAGATACAGCCATCACCGCTTATCGGATAGCTGTCAGGGAAAAGGATATAAAGCTAAAAGGTTGGACCGCGGAAACCATTGGCTTTGCTTATGCAAAAAGAGGGCAATACTGGAAAGCCTTTGAACACCTCGTTGAAGCGCAAAAAATAGGGAAGGAAACAGGCGATTCATTATTGACCTCTATGTCGATAGCTTTTATTGCCCGGTCATTCAACCGGGTTGGCGATCCAAAGAAAGCATTGGAATACTATAATGAGTTTCTCCGGTATGCTACACCTTTTGTATTGTTATGGCCTCACCTGGAAGATATTGCCTATGCCCATTTGCAACTGAAACAATACGATTCTGTATTGTATTACCAGCATAAGCACCGTCAGAACATTGATGCATTGACCACGGATAAAACGGTTAGAAAAAAGTTTGTTTCTTCCTTATGGGGTTTTTCTTCCGACATCCAACTGGCTCAAAAGAAATACGACTCCGTATTGATGCAGGTATTGCCGGGACTTGAACAGCAAAGGCAGAATAAAGACGTGGTTCCCTTCATGTATTCTTTGCTTGTAGCAGGAAAGGCTTATTTGGGCAAGGGTGATTATCCCGCCGCTTTACATTATAGCCGTGAACTATATCAACTGGCATCGGGCATCGATAACAAACAGTTTCTGAAAGATGCCGCTGAGCAGCTGGCAATTACTTTCGAACGGTTAAAACGCATTGATAGCGCCTATGTTTATCACAACAGGTATAGCACGCTGAAAGATTCAATGGAAATAGCCCAATTTTCCGGAAGAACCGCACTTTACCTCGCCGCTTCAGAAGCGGATAGTAAGATAAGGCTCCTGCAAAAGAATGACACCCTCCATCAACAGCAACTGGTCTTAAATAAAAAAGAGATACAAAGACAGGTACAAATGAAGAACATGCTGGTGGCAGGTTTCATCCTGGCGATCATCTTTTCTTTCATGATAGGCAGTAATCTTATATTGAAGCGAAAGAATGAAAAACTTCGCAATGAACAGGAACAATCAGCCTTGAGGCAGAAAACCCTGGAATTGGAAATGCAGGCATTGCGCGCCCAAATGAATCCACATTTCATATTCAATTGCCTTAGCGCTATAGACAACCTCATTCAAACCAACCAGCCAGACAAAGCAACCACCTGTCTTTCACGGTTTGCCAGGCTGGTAAGGGGCGTACTGGATAGTTCAAAAAACAACCTGGTTCCCTTTGAGAAAGACTTTGAAACGATGAAGCTTTACCTGGAGATGGAAAAGTTCCGCTGCAACAATAAGTTCAACTATCACCTTGAAGCTGATGAGGAATTGCTGCATGGAGATTACAAAGTACCTCCTTTGATCATACAGCCATTCATTGAAAACGCCATACATCACGGACTGCTCAACAAACTGGATGGCAGCAGGAAACTGAATGTAAATGCGCGCCTGGTAGATGAACATATCATATTTTCCATTACGGATAATGGCATAGGACGCAAGAAGGCGCTTGCCATCAGGCAAATGAATAAGCCCGACCAACAGTCTTATGGATTAGAGATCACCAGGGAGCGGATTCAATTGCATAACAGGGATGATAGAGAAACAGACCTTGTGATCTCTGACCTGGAAGAGGAGGGATTGCCTGCCGGTACAAAGGCAGTGGTGCGAATCAATTGTTCTATTTAAAAAGATGTAATGCTGAGAGCAGTTCTCATAGATGATGACCAAAGCAACCTAAGCGCTTTAAGTGAAAAGCTGTCAAAGCATTGCCCGCAGGTTGAGATCATTGCCCGTTGTGATCATGCCGAGGAAGGTATAGAAGTAATTGAAAGAGAAAAGCCAGCCCTGGTGTTCCTGGATATTGAAATGCCGGTGATGAACGGGTTCGTTCTTTTGCAACAGCTGAAGTACAGAAGTTTTGGACTGATCTTCGTTACGGCCTATGATCATTACGCCATTAAGGCGATTAAATACAGCGCACTCGATTACCTGGTAAAACCGGTAGAGATCGATGACCTGAAAGCTGCTATTGCCAAGGCTGAAGCCAACAGCGAAAACCGCAACGCGCAACTGCAATTAGAGTTATTGCTGGAACATTTGAATAAAAAGCAGCCCAAGCGTATCACCATACCTACGGGTGATGGTCTTCATTTCATCAATATCGATAACATCATTTACCTGGAAGCAAGTAATAACTACACTCAGATTTACCTGGCCACAGATCAGAAATTCCTGGTAAGCCGCACATTGAAAGAGTTCGAAGAGATGCTGCCTTCTGACCCGTTTGTGCGCATTCACCATTCCACTATCGTCAACAAACATTATGTTGAAAGATATATCCGGGGCGATGGAGGACAGGTGGTGATGCGACATGGCAGGGTATTGGATGTTTCCAAAAGAAAAAAATCTGAATTCCTCCAGGCAATTGGATATTAAACTGTCCTTAAGAACAAATACACTCTTTCTCTTTCTCTTTCTCTTTCTGGCTTCCTTACCTGCATTTATTATATTTAAACAACTTTCCGGATATTCATGAAAGCTGTATTCCTGATAAGCTGGCTCAATTCAATTACTGCTTTGGCCCAGGATAGTTGCTTTGCAGGCACCATAAAAACAAACCGTGCAGGAAACAGCTATTGCAAGATTTGATATATAATTCCGATTAGGTATGGAAAGCATAATAAAATGGTTGAGAAAGCTGTATAACAAATCAATTCACAGCATTGCATTTTACCCGGCTTTGATCTCACTGGGTATTCTTGTTTTGTTTATCATGATTTATGATGCGGAAAGTTCAGCTGCCGCCAAAGCGCTGAAATCAAGTTTTGTATGGATGAACCTGAAGCATGCAGAAGCAGCCCGCACCATTATAACTACAATTACAGCCGGAATTATTGGCCTGACGGTTTTTAGCTTTTCAATGGTGATGGTTGTAATGAGCCAGGCAGCATCACAGATGACCAACAGGATCCTGGATAACCTCATTGGTAATAAATTCCAGCAGTTCACACTGGGCTTTTATTTGGGTACAATATTGTCTTCCTTTTTTTTATTAACTGTTGTTGATGATAAGGGAAGTCCACAAGTCCCTTCCCTGTCTGTTTTTATATTAGTATTGCTGACTGTTGTAGACCTGTTTCTTTTTGTTTCTTTTTTACATTATGTAACACAATCAGTGAGATTTGAATATCTTATAAAAAGGATACATCAAAAAACCATTGATTCTTTGATGAATGCGAAAAGCAAAACTTCACCAGGCCATTGGGCATTACAATATTCGGAATATCTCGAAGTTCTTTCCCCTCAATCAAATTATTTTCAGGGCATTAATACCAGGCAATTAGTAAAATACTCATGGGAGAATAAAATCCAGATTGAATTTTACCCGGTTCGCTGTACTTATATAACGAAGGGTCAGCCTTTATTGAAAATATATTTTGAATCGATGCCTGATGAAACCAGGGTGAAGAAATTGTTTGAAAGCATTGACTTTTATACAGCCCAGGAAATTGATAAAAATCCATTTTATGGATTTGCACACTTAACCGAGGTGGCTATAAAAGCGCTTAGTCCGGGGATCAATGATCCAAATACCGCTGTATTATGCATTAACTCATTAACAGATTTATTGATCATAAAAATGAAGGATAGTGCTGTTAATGTTTTTTCGGATAAGCATGATACTCCAAGGATCTTTTTGAAGGATCATTCTTTCGGGTTTCTTTTTAACTACTGTATTTACCCAATCTGGGATTATGGGAAAAGGGATCGTTTTATTATCATGGCATTAAAACGGGCTATGGAGTATTTGCGGAACGCTGATAATGATCGCCTCTATGTAACCATCATCAAAGAATTTGAATCAGCACTGGAAGGGGAGAAAATGGTAGTTGAATAAAAGATATTGTAAATGAAACACCCGGATTTCAATTAAATTGTTCCTGTACAACGAACCTAAATCTAATTGGTCCATTGTCATTGAGACGAATTCATAATGAATATATGATCTTTCAGTCTTCCCGTGACGAGAAACGATCAATACAGGAGATGCAGTAGCATGTCCTTACACTGAATTCACTGGACATGCCTGCTCTCGTTATTCATTGACAATCATTTGTCGCCTGTTGACAGCTATTTGTTTGAAAACCGGAAAGAGATATGCTTGTGTATTATTTTAAGAATTGATCTCTCCTGTATGTTGATTTTTGGTATATGGTTTTGGTAAAGAGTAGGAAAGGGAAGGATATGGATATGGAATCGCTCCCCGCATCCGCTCTTATTTCTTCACCCCCGCTCTTTTATTCAACTCCTCCACCGGCATCCAGTTAAACCTGCCCACCTGTTCCTTGCCTTTATAAGTGATCACCTTCAGCATTACCGCATCCTTAGGTGGTGTGATGGCAGTGCTGTACTTAGGATAAAAACGGTCAGGATATGAATTGTCCCAGCTATAATAAATATCCAGGCCTTCCACCTCCGTGCTGAGTGCTACCAACGCCTGGTTGTCTTTTGTTTTGGTGACCTTAAATATGGGATCATAAACACTGGGCGCATACTTGATCCCGGCTTCATCGAACCTGGTGAAGTGCGCCTCAACCTTATTGAAAAAATGATTCCAGTTCTTTTTTTCCCTGGGCGACCATACCGATTCTGCAATCGCGAATGCGCGGGGCCAGAGCATGTATTGCACGGTGCGCATGTTGTAGATCTGTTCCGTCCATAAATTGCCCTGGCCTCCCTTGATCATATTCGTTTGCACGGAGTCGGGCTGTGGATCGAATTCATAAGCCTTGCTCAAACGCAGCGAAGCATATATTCTTGTTTCAATTACAGGATCCGCCTGCATGTAATCAAGGTAGGCATAGGTAGTTGGACTCATCACCACTTCATGTCCCATCCTTGCCGCCTCAATACCGTTCTTCATACCACGCCAGCTCATCACCGCGGCGCTGGGTGCCAGTCCGCCTTCCATGATCTCATCCCAGCCCATGAATTTTTTTCCTTTCGACAGCACGATCTTTTCCAGTCGTTTTTCAAAATAGCCCTGCACTTCCTGCATGGTCTTCAGGTTCTCGCGCTTCATAAGCGCTTTTATCTGTGCGTTCTTTTCCCAGAAATTATGTGGGGCTTCATCGCCGCCAACATGGATGTATTCAAAAGGAAACAGTTGCGCTACTTCGGTGATCACCTTGTCCATGAATTCATATACTTTTTCGTTTGCGGGACAAAGTGTATTGTCAACAAGCGCGATCGGCGGGGCTCCTCTCGACCAGTCCATGATCTGTTCACCGGAACGGACAACATATTTGTCAGCCCCTTCGGTACAGGAAAGTTCGGGGTAAGAAGCGATAGCTGCCAGGCTATGACCGGGAACATCAATTTCGGGCATGATGTTGACAAAGCGCTCCTTTGCATATTGCACAATTTCCCTGATATCTTCATGCGTATAGAAGCCACCATAATCACGTGGTTCATCGGGCAGGGGTTTTGAAAAAGTTCCGAAGTATCCTACCTTCTTTACATTCCAGGCACCCACTTCCGTCAACTTAGGAAGACTTTTGATCTGGATGCGCCACCCTTCATCATCGGTGAGGTGCAGGTGCAGGATATTATATTTATAGCGCACCATATCATCAATGAATTTTTTTACATCCTCCTTGGTGAAGAAATGACGGGCCACGTCAAACATCAACCCTCTCCATCCAAAGCGCGGGTAATCCAGGATCTCTACCTGCGGTATCGTCCAGTTGGTAAAAGCTACAGGTGAAAGGGCTTCAATTTCTTTTGGAAATAATTGTATAAGCGTTTGTGCTCCGTAAAACAAACCGGCAGGCTCATTGGCGCGGATCACAATACCTTTTGCAGTAACACTGAGCGCATAACCCTCCTTGTGCAGGGAATCGTTATTTGTATGGTTCAACACCAGCCGGATGGCTGGTTGAGCAGCCTTCGTTACAACAGAGACCTTCGCACCTGTGGGCACTGAAAGCCGTTCTTTTAAAAAAGCAATTGTGCTTTTCAGCTCATTGGTTGCCGGTGCTTCAATAACGATGTTTTCAGGGATGGTGAAACTGCCGTCGCCTTTTTTCATTGAAACCGGTTCGGGGATGATGGCAATGGGATCAATGTGCTGGGCAAATGAAAAAAGAGTGGTTGTTGCGGCAAGGAGTAAAAAGAGAATATTCTTCATATTTGAATGGATCTTTTAGCGTGAAACATTTCTATAAATGTAGCGGATAATAAAGGAATGCACCCGGCTTCGCCTTCGGGATGACAAAAAGGTTTACGGAATCCAATAGTTTTATTT
>CAMPIQ010000143.1 GCA_946886475.1 uncultured Chitinophagales bacterium
TTTATCCTCTTTTAACCTCTTTATCCTCTTTTAACCTCTTAGCTAAAAAAAGCCTCCCGAGGAATCGGAAGGCGACATATGGCAAGCAAGTGTTCTCTATCTGATAAATTCGTAACGGAGCATGATCTCGTGACCATTAGAACCCCCATCATAAATACTAAGGGGGGAGGAATATATATCGAATGAATACCCGACGCTGAATTTTTCTTTTATCCTTACTCCAGCAGAGATCAACCATGCCTGGTGTGCTCTCCAGGTAAGCCCATACCAGAACAAATTATTATGTTCAACCCTGGCACCGCCCTGTATTTCAAGTGGTGCGTTTGGAAGATAGATCAATAAAAGATTTGGAACTATCCTGGTTCCGTTATCAATATCCCATGCGTAATTTCCATGAAAATAATAATGTCTGTACAATTTCGCTTCCTCAGAAGGGTTTCCTGTGCCTTCATAAAGTTTAAGTTTCGACTGTACCAGTTGTTTTACTGACGCTCCTATTTGAAATTTTTTAGATGTATAGGCCAAGCCAAATCCTGCATCTCCCTTAAACCTGTTTTCATTTCCCATAATTACCGGATCATTGGCCCCCAGTGATTCCTGAAGTTTAGACCTGTCGTAAGAGAACTGCTGAACACTTGCTTCCAGACCTAAAGAAAACACTGCTTCTTTCTTTAATGGGATGTGATAAGCAAAGGCCGCCTGTAATCCATTTCTTGAAAGTGGTCCAGTTACATCATTAAACAAAAGTGCACCAAGCCCTATCTTAGATTTATTTAAATAAGTGTTGCCGAATAATAACCCTGTTTGAGGTGCCCCTGGCATTCCACTCCATTGAGTACGGAACAATCCTCCTAAAACCCCATGTTTCTGACTTCCTGCTGTTGCCGGATTATGTAAAACGCCATGCATATCAAAAAAACTGGAAGCCGGCAACTGCTGTCCGTAAGAAACAATCACGGCAAAAAGAAAAATCACAAGTATCTGTATCCTTTTCATAACAGTTGTTTAGATTATCTCAATATGGTCACATTCCCTTTCCGGTACACTTTTTTCCCGTTCACCAGTTCATAGGTTACAATATAGTAATAGGTTCCATCGGCAAGTGCCTTTCCTTTATAAGTGCCATCCCAGTTATTGGAATAGCTGGCATCTTCAAAAACCCTGGCACCATAGCGGTTAAAAATATCTACCCTGGCGGATTTAAAACAATTGTTATTTGTGATAAGCCAGCGGTCATTGATACCATCGCCATTGGGAGAAAATGCATTCATGGGTTCCCCGCAGGCAAGAACAGTAACCAGCACATCATCTGAAGAAGCACAACCCTGCGCTGTTGATGCAGTAAGGGTGTATGTGGTAGTTTGCAATGGAGAGGCAAAAGGCCTGAGGATGTTTGATGCACTAAGGCCGGTTGATGGACTCCACAGCAGGGTACTGCCGGTGGCGGCGGTTGCCATCAGCTGTACCTGATCTCCCAGAATAACGTTCAGGTCAGGACCGGCATTAGCCTGGGGTCCCGGAAAAACGCTTACGGAGATGGTATCTTTAACCTGACAACTGCCCTGATTAGCCGTAATAATATACCGGGCTGAGAGATTACCCGTTGTGATGGTAGGCTGCAGCATGTTTACAGAAGATACGCCTGCTGAGGGTGTCCATGTGAAAGATGTAGCATTGGATGTAACACGAGGCACAAAAGAGGCGCCTATGCAAACAGAAGTATCTGATGGCAGGGCGGTAACGGTTAGGTTATTTTCAAGGCTGATGGTGGTCTGCGTAATAACAGCGCAACCACCGCCGGCGCCCTGAACGGCAACCGTATAATTTCCGGGAGTAACATTATTGAACACATTTGATGTTTGAAGTGTTCCGCCATTCAAACTATATTCAAATGTTCCACCCAGGTTACTCGTTACGTTGGCAGTAATCATACCGCCACCCGAACAAGTTGCATTCTGGGTAACAACGTCTAAAACCGGGGTTGGTCTTTTTATAAATACGGTATCATCAAAACTTACATCAAGCGAAGGGTCGTTACATACCCCATAAGTAACCCTTAAAACATAGGCCGTGCTGTCCTCGGTTGGGCAAACATTTGGAAAATTAAGGTCAAGCATGCCCGGAGCACCTGAAATTGTATCTCCCTGCGCTACCACGTTTCCGTTTACCAGCAACACGGCATTCTTAAATCTTGGCGATGCACTATTTGGAGTAAAGCGATAGGCCTCGTTCATATTATCAGAGCCCCACATGGTAGCATTCCTGCCCGCAGCGGCAACAGCCCTTGTACGGGTTTCATCCTGCACGCCTAGTATGGCAAGTCCGTCATTCCAATCCACACATACCGGCTTATCCTTTATATAAACCTCAATGATGCCGGTACTTTCATAAATCACCATCTGGTGTGTTCCATAAGCACTTCCGCAGTCTGTAGCATAATAGCGAACGGCGTTATAACTACCAATGAACCTACGTTTTGGAGCAGTGCCTTCTACTCTCCATTCTATTTTACGGCTGGTTGGATCAGGATTGTTTGAAACCGATGGATTGATATCATGATAGGGTCCAAAAATGGATGCCCTGGCAAATAAATTCAGATTTGATGGATCCCCATATGGAATGGGTGTGGTGGCATCAATAACATAACCACTTGCATTCCCCGCCCTCGTACTGTCAAAACTGATTATTGAATTGGAACCCATAACCAGTGTGGGATAAGTAATTCCATAAAAGCAAAAAGGAAATCCTATTGAAATTTTCTCACTCCAGGTATCATCTGTATACACGGAACTTACTTCATTACCTGTGGGGGTGGTATAGGCATAAGGCAGATATGGAATGCTTGTAATTAAATAATCATTGGTTTGTTTGATATGAGGCACCGAAGCGGTAATGGTAGTGCAGGTAGTTCCACATGGCAGGGTTACATTTCTTTCAGGAATCGAAAAAACGGTGATCGGGTTTTGGGACCATGAATGAATAAAGAAAAATAAAAATGGAAAGAATAATACTTTACATCTCATAAGCAGTGTATTAAATCGAAGTCCTTAGAAAATGGGGGGTATCAATGGCTTTTTTCAGGAAGAGGAAATTACACTGACCACATTCTCACATTGCCAAACAGTGTGTCAAAGTATAGACCAAACCTAAGATATTTTTAAACACAGTTTTTAAATTTTTAACTAATAATTCAACATAGATTCATTTAGAACTTTGTTCTCCTGCTCATTTTACATATCGAAACCCTTACCTTTGCCAACCCAAAAAAGAGCAGAAGAAAGAAACCGGGAGCAAACGCTCTTCAATCTTCCGACCTACTCTGATAAATGCGGGTGTGGCGAAATTGGTAGACGTATCAGACTTAGGATCTGACGCCGCGAGGCATGGGGGTTCGAGTCCCTCCACCCGCACAGGACGAATAATGAACAAGGAACAAGGAATGATGAACACTTCAACCTTCCTTGTTCCTTGTTCGATATTCTTAAATCATTCACCATGGCTACAGTTATCCAACAGGACGTTGCTCCACTTCATAAACACCTTAGTGTTACCATTAACAAAGAAGATTACCTGCCAACATTTGAAAAATCCCTGAAAGAATATAGCAGGAAAGCTAATATTCCGGGTTTCAGGAAGGGAATGGTTCCGGCCGGACTCATCAAAAAAATGTACGGCAATTCATTGTTTGTTGATGAAGTTTTGAAAACAGTTGACAAAGAAGTTTTTCAGTTCCTGGAAACTGAAAAGCTTGACATCTTTGCACAGCCACTTCCCGTTGATATGAAACTGGACCAGCTGGATGTGAACAATCCCAATAACTATACTTTCACCTTTGAAGTGGGGATGAAACCTGAATTCCAGTTGCCTGATCTCTCAAAAGAAAAGATCAAAAGATACAAGGTTGAAGTTGCTGATGACATGATCAATGAAGAAGTGGAAAGGCTCCGAAGCCGTTACGGGAACATGACCGAACCCGGAGCAGTAACCGGTGATGATAATGTTTTGAATGTTACATTCATTGAAACAGATGCTTCCGGCAATGAAATTGAAAACGGGATACGCAAAGACAACTCTCTACTTGTAAAATATTTCAAAGAAAATTTCCGTGCTAACCTGTTGGGGAAAAAAAATGAAGATGTGATCCTACTTCAGCTGGAAGAGGCATTTGAAGGCAAGGAAGCGGAATGGGTGTTAAACGACCTGGGTATTGATTCTCCAACCGGCAGGCATTTTAAAATGCTGATCACCAAAGTTGGAATGGTTGAACCCAGAGAACTGAATGAAGAATTTTTTTCACAGTTGTTTCCAAATGGAGAGGTTAAAACTGAGGAGGAGTTTCGTAAACGTTTAGCCGAAGAACTGCAAAAGCAATGGAATGCGGAAAGCAGCAATCAGTTGCAGCATTCCTTGTACCACGTATTGCTTGATCATACCCAGATTGATTTCCCGAACGATTTCCTGAAACGTTGGGTTAAAACACAGGGTGAGAACAAGGAAGCAAAAACGGATGCGGAAGTAGAAAGCGAATTTCCAAATTTTCTGAACCAGTTGAAATGGAGCCTCATCACAGAAAAAATTGCACAACAAAACCAGATAGAGGTTCATCCTGATGAATTGCGGCAGTTTGCCAAACAACAATTGCTTGGATATATGGGCATGCAAACCCTTGATGAAGAACAGCAATGGGTAAAGGATTATATTGACCGTATGATGAAGGACAGAAAATATGTTGAGGATGCTTATAACAGAATGCAGACCCAGAAGATCTTTGACTGGGCGGAATCTAATGTAAATGCGGATGAAGTACCGGTGAGCAAAGAGGAATTTATCAAAATGAATGAAGCGCATCAGCATACGCATCATTAGCTACCAGTCATTAGCCGCTGGCCTGGTCGTTTACATTCATAACTTCTTATAAATACAATAAAAAAAGACTGAATATTTCAGTCTTTTTTTATTGCATCCTGGGGAACTTTAGCAAGGCTGGAATAGTGGCCACTGGCCATTGGCTAACGACCTTTGGCTTTTGTCCGTCTGGCAAAATGTCTGCTTTTTCGCTGCGCACGGTATTTGATACCTTACAATCCATTAATTTGCCTAAAATCTAATCAAGACGATATGAGTTTACAATCAGAATTTGAAAAATATGCCGTAAAGCACCGGGGAATATCAAGTAATACTTTGGACAGCTACGGCAAATTTTCAGTAACAGCCCTTACTGCCAATGTAATTGAAGAAAGGCCAATGAACGTGGCCGTAATGGATGTATACAGCCGTTTGATGATGGACCGCATCATTTTTCTTGGTCACCCAATCAATGATGAAGTGGCCAATATTGTAACTGCCCAACTTTTGTTTCTTGACTCCACTGACCGAACCAGGGATATCAATATGTATGTGAACTCCCCTGGAGGCAGTGTGTATGCAGGGCTTGGTGTTTACGATACCATGCAGTATGTTTCACCCGACGTGGCCACCATTTGCATAGGTGTGGCGGCATCAATGGGAAGTGTATTGCTTGCTGCAGGCACTACGGGTAAAAGAGCTGCACTCAAACACAGTCGCATTATGATGCACCAGCCCAGTGGCGCCATTGGCGGACAGGCAACAGATATCGAAATCACAGTGAGGGAAATCAAAAAACTGAAACAGGAATTATACGAGATCGTTTGTCATCATTCCGGCCAGAATGTTGAAAAGGTTGGTGAAGATTTCCAGCGCGATTACTGGATGACCGCTGCTGAAGCAAAAGAATACGGACTGGTGGATGAAGTGTTGCTGGTGAATCCAAAAAAAGACAAAAAAGCTGAACCTAAATAACTAATCAAAAGAAACGCAAGATGAGTCTTAAAGAACAATTACACAGCCGTTATCATATCATGCAGCCTCAGGAACCAGGTGTTCCGGGCAATCCTGAGGAACCGGAAGAAGAAAAAGAAGAAAGGGCGGAAGTTGATACCCGGATGCTATACAAAAAACTGGAAAAATATTTTTATGAAACCAGGAGCATTTATTTATGGGGCATAGTGGATGATAAATCTGCAAAGGATGTTGTAACCAAACTCATGTTACTGGAAGCGGATAATCCGGGTGAAGAGATCAAATTTTTCATCAGCAGTCCTGGCGGTTCAGTAACCAGTGGAATGGTGATCTACGATACCATGCGCATGATCAAATCACCGGTTAGTACCATTTGCATGGGTCTTGCTGCTTCCATGGGCAGTATACTTTTAAGTGGTGGCGCTAAAGGAAGAAGATTTATTTACCCTCATGGTGAGGTCATGATCCATCAGCCTTCACTGGGCGGTCATATTCAGGGTGTAAGTGCAGATATGGAGATCCATGCCGAACAGATCCTTCGCACAAAGGAAATGGGTGCCCGGATCCTGGCCGATAATACGGGCCAAAGCATTGAACGCGTACGTAAGGATTTTGAACGTGATTACTGGATGGAAGCCCATCAGGCCATTGAGTATGGAATAGTTGATAAGATCATAGAGAAGTTGTATTGAGCCATTGGCCTATAGCCAATGGCCAAAGGCTGTTTTACATATTTTAGCCGTCCTATGGACCAAAAGCTATTGCTCAGCCTGATTTTCAACAGGTTAATTCAATCTCCTGCCTGTCCAAAAGAGGTTCTTAACCAAATAAATTCATATAATCCATATAATAAAACCACATCCCGAAGGGATTTTTCTATTTTTGCAGGCTCGGATGCAGCTATTATAGCGATAAAGCATTCTATTATAACAGCAACACTACATGGCAAAAAATATATTACACTGTTCTTTCTGCGGCCGTAGCCGCGATGAGGTTAAAATACTGATTGCCGGTCAGGAAGGGCATATCTGTGAGAACTGCGTTGAACATGCAAGAGAGATCATTGATCAGGAGCTGATGGTTCGCGATGATAAGGGAACCGGTACAGCGGCCTTTAAACTGACGGTTAAAAAACCGCTGGAGATCAAAAAATTTCTTGATGAATATGTAATAGGTCAGGATGAAGCTAAAAAGGTTTTATCTGTTGCTGTTTATAATCACTACAAGCGGCTTCAGTACAAGTCGGCTGAAGTTCCTAAAGATGATATAGAGATTGAAAAGA
Organism: uncultured Chitinophagales bacterium; assembly: GCA_946886475.1. Next base: position 7,103 of record CAMPIQ010000143.1, read on the forward strand.
GCAATATCATTATGGTGGGTGAAACCGGTACCGGCAAAACCCTGCTTGCAAAGACCATTGCCAAATTACTCAACGTTCCTTTCACCATAGTGGATGCCACTGTATTTACAGAAGCGGGCTATGTTGGTGAGGACGTGGAAAGCATTCTTACCCGTTTGCTCCAGGTTTGCAATTATGATGTGGCCGCTGCAGAAAGAGGGATCGTTTATATAGATGAAATTGACAAGATCGCCAGAAAGAGTGATAATCCTTCCATCACCCGCGATGTAAGTGGTGAAGGTGTGCAACAGGGTATGCTGAAACTCCTTGAAGGAACAGACGTTCTGGTTCCACCACAGGGCGGACGCAAACACCCCGAACAAAAACTAATCAAGATCAATACTCAAAATATTCTTTTCATATGTGGCGGGGCATTCGATGGCATTGACAAGATCATTGCACGCCGTGTACAAACCAATACCATTGGTTTTAATGTAGACAAGGACCTGCAGGAAAATATGAAGAAGAACCTGTTGCGTTATGTAAATGCGCAGGATCTGAAATCATTCGGACTGATACCAGAATTACTGGGCCGTTTACCTGTGGCTACTCACCTCGATCCTTTGGATCTTGAAACACTAAGAGCTATTCTTACAGAACCCAAAAATGCGCTGATCAAACAATACATGCGGTTGTTTGAACTTGAAGGCATCAGGCTTACTATTGAAGATGATGTACTTGATTTCATGGTAGAAAAAGCCATGGAATACAAATTAGGTGCAAGAGGTCTCCGCAGCATAACTGAAGGCATTCTTACAGATGCCATGTTTGAACTCCCCTCTTCAAAAGAAAAATTCTTCAATCTCGATATGGAATACGCGAGAAGGAAGTTTGATAAGAGCAAGTTGAGCTTATTAAAGGTTGCGTAAGTACTGTTGCGGGCATTGAGCAGCGAGCTACGAGACCGTTAGGACAACCGTTTTTAAGTCTCGAGGCTCATAGCTCACAACTTGCAGCTTTTTTTATAACATCACAAAATCATAATCATGTTCGGATTTGACAAAGACAATGTACAGGGACAGGTATCTGAATTACAGGAAAAATTGAAAAGCAATGCTGGTTTGAACGATGAGCAGGCAAATAAAGTAATTGAGACCATCAAGGATTTTGTTCTTGAAAAATATCCAATGCTTTCAGGTGCTGTGAATAATGTGCTGGGAGGGAAATAAGCTACGAGCATTGAGCTGCGGGCTGCAAGACTTTAGTTCGAACAGTTTCTGTCAGGCTCAAATCTCGAAGCTCACAGCTCGAAGCTCTTAAAACTTCTTACCTTCAGTATCACAAAAACACTTAACCATGAACGAACTCGTAAAACAAATTGTAGAAAAGACCGGTATTCCCGCAGACAAAGCACAGCAGGTTCTTGGAGTTGTATCTGGATTTGTAAAACAAAAATTCCCTGCTATTGGTGGTCAGATAGATAATGTGTTGGGAACGGGAAGCAACAGTGGAGATGGCAGTGCCGGTGCCGCATCAAATCCGCTGGGTGACCTGGGAAGTAAAATTGGTTTCTAATAAAATTCAATCCTGCAAATGCAGGATTTTTTATTAAATAGTTGAATGCGTTTAATTCCTGTTTAAGATAGAGAGTAATTTTTTTTATAAATAAAATCCCGCTGGCGCGGGATTTTGTGGTTCGGAACATAGGTTGGTTTTTCCGTCCGAAGTATCTTGATATTTAGCAACCTCCGAGGTTACCTCCGAGGTTTGTTTGTTAAAAATTTTCACAATTTTAAACTACCTGCTGCATTCAATTTTAGAAAAGTTCTAAACATGTTGTGGAAATCCTTTGAAGTGTGCATGTAGTAAGGGTTTTATTTTTTGGGTAAGCGCTGAGAAAAGGCCAATGGCCTTTAGCTACTGGATTTTGGTTTTTGTGAATCACCCAACCTCCGGGGGTTAACAAATTTCATGAGCAATTAAACAGGATAACGTTTTTTAGAAACAAGATTTTTATCTGCATTTTTTAAGCACAATGGTTCCATGAACCTCGGAGGTTCATTTAGCCAACCTCCGAGGTTAAAAAATCCTGGCATCCGGCTTAAATATCCGGGTATTTTATTAACCTCCGAGGTTGCATACCGGAACCTCCGAGGTTGCATACCGGAACCTCCGAGGTTATATACCAGAACCTCCGAGGTT
>CAMPIQ010000144.1 GCA_946886475.1 uncultured Chitinophagales bacterium
TGTTCGTATATTATTTTGTGCTGTCATCAATTAGCTGGTTAATAACTGTCAGGGGTTCGCCCGCTCCCACTCTCCCTTTCTTACATTTTTTTCATTCCCTTTACCGCTTCCCTGTCTGCTTCCATGATGCTGACAGCAAAGCCGCCGCCGGGTGCTGATAACTGGGATAATTTTGATTTGCTGGTAACCACTGCCTTGCGTATGGTATAGGCCTGGGGGTTGGTTTTATAATGCGCATCTTTTGCATCTGCATAAATGGTAGCAATATATGTTTTACCGGGTTCCAGAAAATCAAAACTGATATTGGAAATACGGCTGTTCTCTCCATTTACATTTCCCAGGAACCAGTTAGAACTTCCTTTTGCTTTTCTGGCCACTGTAATATATTGCCCGGGCTCCGCCTCCAGGTATTTACTATCATCCCAATCCATGGCAACATCTTTTATAAACTGGAACGCATCCGGAAACCGGTTATAGTGTTCGGGAAGGTCTGCTGCCATCTGTAATGGACTGTACATAGTTACATACAAAGCCAGCTGGTTGGCAAGGGTGCTGTTGACGTGTGATTTGTTTTCCGGATTGAGCTGGCTGATGTCCATTACAAAGATCCCGGGGGTGTAATCCATTGGCCCGCCCAGAAGCCGGGTGAAGGGCAACAAGGTAACATGATTGGGTTTTGATCCGCCAAAGGCCTGGTATTCCGTACCGCGGGCAGATTCATTGCCAATAAGGTTGGGCCATGTTCTGGCAATACCTGTAGGGCGTACCGCTTCATGTGCATTAACCATGATCTTATAATCGGCTGCCTTTTCAAGTGCATATTGATAGTGATTGATGATCCACTGACTGTAATGATTCTCGCCTCTTGGCAATATATCACCCACATAACCACTTTTTACCGCATCATATCCATTCATCTTCATAAAACGGTAGGCTGTATCCATATGCCGTTCATAATTGCGGACTGAAGAAGATGTTTCATGATGCATGATCATTTTGATGCCTTTTGATTGTGCATATGATCTTATTTCCTTCACATCAAAATCAGGATAGGGCGTTACAAAATCAAAAACATAATCTTTTGAATTCCCGAACCAGTCTTCCCAACCTATGTTCCAGCCTTCTACCAGCACTGCATCAAATCCGTGCCTGGCAGCAAAGTCGATATATTCCTTTACATGTTTAGTATTGGCTGCATGTTTTCCATTTGGCCTGGCTTTTTCATAATCGGTGATGCCTAATTGAACGGAAGGATAATCATTGGTATATGCCCAGGAACTTTTGCCTGTAATCATTTCCCACCACACACCAATGTATTTTACGGGCCTGATCCATGATACGTCTTCAATTTTACAGGGTTCATTCAGATTATAGATAATTTTTGATGACAGGATATCCCTGGCATCATCACTTGCAATAATGGTTCTCCATGGTGTGGTGAATGGAGCCTGCACATAACCCTTATCGCCATTGGCATCAGGCGTAAGCCATGATTCAAACACAAAATTCTTATCGTCGAGATTCAGGTGCATGGCAGGGTAATCAATAAGGGCGGCTTCGTGCAGATTGATATAAAGGCCATCATCGGTCTTCATCATCAGGGAAGTTTGCACACCGGTGGGTGAAAAAGAAGTTTGAGAAAGGTTGCCGGTTATGGACCTGGCCATGGTTTCCCTGATCTCTGAAAGTCTTGAAGTTGTAAAATCATATTCCTGTGTATCGTAATCTCCGGGGATCCAGAATGCAATATGGTCACCTGCCATGGCAAACTGCGTCCTTTCTTCTTTGATCACCAGGTGTGCGAGATTTTTTTGCAATGGAAATTCATATCGAAAACCCAGACCATCATTGAAAAGCCGGAACCGGATGATCATCTGCCTGTTGGTTTCGTCCTGGTTCAGGGTAACTGCCAGTTCATTATAATGATTGCGGATGGTTTTTACTTCCCCCCATACCGGCGTCCAGTTTTCATCAAATGAGGATGTTTTTGTTTCTACAATGGAAAAATCATCCTGCAGCGATTTGCTGTCCTTTTTTAATTCAATACCCAGGCGGCTGGGCTTCACAATTGATCTTCCATTGTAACTAAGCGTATAATGCGGAATACCGCCATTGGCCAGGTTAAAGGTGGCAATAAATTTACCATCAGGTGATTTTATCTGTTGGCCAACCGCAATTACATGCAGCATTAAAAAACAAAGAAGGTAACCTGTCCTCATCATTGGTTGTATTTATTATTGAAAATACGAAATACAATTACCAATGATCAATTACAAATTGTTCTATCTTCCTTCTGTTTGTGTAAACACCGGGAATCTTGAAGGTATCATAAGTTCGATCTTACATCCTTTACCGGGCGCGCTGGTTATATTCATTGATCCTCCAAACACCACCACCCTGCTTTCCATATTCCTTAAGCCGATACCTTTTGTTTTACGGCTGGTATCAAAACCAATTCCATCGTCACTGATCTCAAGCGTATAACTGTTTTCAAGTATAAATAGTTTAATCATTACATTTTTTGCCCTGGCATATTTTAAAATATTGCTTACCTGTTCCTGAATGATCCTGTAAAAAGCAAGCTTGATGGCATTGGGGATACTGTCCAGCAATTCTGAAGGAGGAAAGGCTACCCTAAGCCTGAATTTTCCGGACAGGTTATAATTGATGGTGATGTCCTGTATGATCTGTTCAAATTTAAAATCATCAAATGATGGCGTCATCATGGAGTGTGCAATATTTCTTAATTCATTGATGGCATCCATGATCGACTCCTGACTTTTTGCCAGGCAAATATCATGGAGGTCAGGCGTTGTCCTGGCCGTATCAATCATGATCTTGGCGGTAGCCAGCAGCTGATTCACATTGTCGTGCAGTTCTTTTCCTATTTCAGATCTTTCCTTTTCCTGGGCCTGAATGGTGATGGCGGCCATTTGCTTTTGACTTTGGGTTTCCTGCTCCATTAATTCATGTTGTAACCTGCGTATTTCAGTTACATCATGCATAACGCCTACAATCCTTACCGGCTTTTCCTTCTTATCTCTGATCACGATAGCATTATTATTGATCCATGCCAGGTTACCATCGTTACGCACCGCTCTGAAGATCTTCCGCCATCTCTGTTCCTTTCCCAGTACCATTATAGCAAAACTATTTTCCAGTGAAGCCACATCTTCACTGTAAACATATTTCATCAGTTCAGCAGGACGAAAACGGTCCTTACCCGGAATACCGATCACCTTTTCAATAGCATCAGAACAATAAATAAAATTGCTGTCGAGGTCGTAATCCCAGATTATGTCATAAGAAGTTTTAGCGGCCAGCTGCAATCTTTCGGTCAAAATACTAAGGGAGGTTTCCATGGACCGTTTTGCCTTTTCCGTCTTCCTTTTTTGTATGGCATCTTCAATAGCAGTGGGCAGCCTTTGCAGGCGGTCTTTTAAAATATAATCATCTGCGCCCTGTTTAATCAGAGCCAGTGCAATTTCTTCAGACACGGCTCCGGTAATTAAAATAAAGGGAACAGCTTCGTGCTTCTGGTTCCGGACTTCCAATGCACGGATGGAATCAAAATCGGGCAGCTGGTGATCAGAAAGAATGATGTCGTAACTGAACTGTTCCAGTTTTGAAGTATACTCCAATCCGGAAGCAACTACCGTAAAATTGACCTGCAAACCATTTTTGGTAATAAGTTTCTGGATGATCTTTACATCCATTGGATTATCCTCCAGCATCAGGATCTGAATGGTATTCATGGTTAAGGGTTGTGTTTAAAATAGGTCGGCTGCTGGCTTGTAATACAATTTAGACTGATCCCGCATTAAAAAGGTAAAGGTTTTACTACGCAAAAATACGATAGCTGTATCGGGCGATGAGATGATATGGATTTCAAACTGTGGCCTGATCACTGCAATTGCTGAAATTATTACCCATCCCATCCTTCGAAGCATTTAATTTTCAGCGGATTGACCTTAAGGAATAGTTTGGTTTATAATTTGCTTCCACATCATTGGTTTTTCATAGGATATTGGATATACACGAGGCTGGATTTCTATCCGGCCTTTTTTTTATTTTTTGAATGAAGCAGGAAACAGGAGGGCAAAAGTTGGATGGGAAATCATTAAAGGGATCCTGGCATATGTACGGCTGCAAATAAACGCTACCGTAAATTATGCCGGAGGCTGCAATCCTTTATCATCAGGTTCGTCCTGAAAACATATTTTTAGAAAATTAATCAGAAGCTGATCCGTATTTTTTATGCAGTGGCGGTATACGGTACAAAACGGTTATTAATGAAATAATGCGGATGTGCAGGAGGATCGCTCCAGTTTATGGAAAGGATCATTTTTAAAGCGGTTTTCAGATGTTCCGTACTAAAAGGCTTGACCATATAAAAATCAGCTTTCAGAATAAATGATTTCTGAATATCGCTCATATGGGCAGAACTGCTGTAAACAATAACAGGTAGATGCTGTAAGGAAGGATCCTTTTTAATTTCCTGCATGCATTCATACCCGTTTTTACACGGCATATTCAGATCCAGAAACAACAGGTCAACCTGGTTGAGCCTGAGAAACTGAAGGGCCTGCAATCCATCGTTCACAAAAGATAATTTTACTTCAGGATATTCCCTGGTTAGTATACGCTCAAATAAAGCAGCGTGGTCAGCATCATCATCTGCCAGTAAAATGTGATATATGGAGTTGACCTTCTTCATTTCTTATCAGAGTTATTTCCAAATAAGGGACCAAACTACTCATGAACAAAACCAAAAACTTATAAGTAATTGATTTATTGTTTTGAAAGCGCATTTATAAAATAATTCCTAAAATAAAAAACAAGGCAACCGGGAAATACTTACCCACTTATTTACTATTAACATGTACATATCAACCCTCTGCGGGCAAAGAGTTTAAATGATCACATTTTTACCTATATTGGTTTTATAAGAACTAATCATGCGCAAACTCTACTATTTCCTGGTCAGCATTATAATAAGTATAGCTTTTATTTTTTGCAGTGATGGCGATAAAGCCAATGCAGCAGGTGCAGTTATTTTACAAATGGATGAGGAAGAGGATACACTTATTCAGCCAACAGGAATGATCGCTTATATCCGCAATGATTCCGAAATAAGGTTAATAGATTCTACAGGAAGCAATGACCGGCAGCTCTGGACGCATGCCGATGCAAAAGAACCCTTTGGAATATTTGATCTTGCATGGCGCCCCGATGGCAAAGAACTGGCCTTCTCCAGCGGGCATGAAAATATGGTTTCCTTATACCATGCCGACCTGTATGGCATTCGTGCTGATGGATCCGGATTTAGAAAGATCACCAATTATCCTGATTACAACAGTCTGGGTAATTATAAAAAAGGAACGGTAACAGTTAATTTAAAAAACAATCAATACAGTTTTCAGCAGGCACAATCGAGTGCAGGTGTTTTTACAGTTTATGTTGTTGGTGCCGATATGCCGCAACAGGTGTTGTTACCGCCGGGTTCAGCAAAAACTATCGTCTTTAAAAATGTTGCTGATTATGGAGACCATGCCCAGGCGGTGGTTGCCATTTATGGCCAGTCGAGATGGCTGATGCCCGGAACTGATGTTGTTGCGGGAAAAAATGCAAAAGCCGATTTTTCAATAAGTGGTGACGGTTATGAATACTTTGGTGCTTTTCGCCCTGTATGGAAAAGCGATGGGAAACAAATCAGCTACAGGGATGGTTTGTGTCTGATAAAAACAATTCCTGCCAGGCCAGGTTTAGGAATGAAGTTTACGCCCTTGTTTGGTGAGAAAGGTCCGTCTTCCTGTTATTGGGACTGGGGTCCAACAGCTGCTTTATCAAACAAGGTGTTGTACCTGGTACCGGGTTATAACGAAACCGCAGGTTTTTATCTGAAAGAAGCCGGTGAATCCCTAACCCCCGCCGAACCACTTTACCTGTATCCTGATGGCGCTTTTGATGTAAAGTGGATGCCGGATGGAAGCGGGTTTTTTTATAGTAAACAATATTACAGGGACCATGACAGTAAGCTTGTATCCAATATTTTTCATTATGATATTGCTTCAAAAAAACACAACCAGGTAACTGATCTTCAGGATGGTTATGCCCGGCAATTCTCCGTTGCACCTTCAGGCAAATGGATCGTTTATGAAAAATGTACAATAGACGAAGAGAAAAGTGAAACACTTGATTTTAAATCGTCTGATCTCTGGATCGTAGCAACAGATGGTAGTGCCGGCAGGTTATTGGTCAGGAATGCCATGGCACCCTCCTGGAGTAAATAAATAAGAAGGAATGATGCGTTATATTCCCCTGCGCTGCCATCTTCAATTGCGGAGGAATGCGATCACTCATATACCGCTCCGCTTTTAAAAAAATCCATGAGCTGAACATCCGTTCATTATTCCGGCCCACGCTTCAAGTGGCAATGAAATTGCATGCTCAAATAATAACCCTTCTGTAATGAGCAGACAAAAACATTCTGTTGAGCTTGCAAAGCATTCGCTTGAAATGGAAGAAAACTTGCCGCTCCATGAAAAAGGCTGGGTTATTCAAAGAATTGGCTGGGCTTTCATCCTGATGGTGATGGTGGCCGGAGCCATCGGCGTATTTGGAAGTGGTTTCATTAGTAAGGAAACACCGCAGGCGGGAAGTTTTTCAGTTAAGTATGACCGTTACTACCGGTATGAAGCTGAAATGAAAATAGAGATCAGATCAAATGGCACACACATCAGCCATATTTCACTCCCACAGGATTACCTCAGCAATTTCCGCTTAATAAGGTTCGTACCTGAGCCAATAAACAATCATACGGAAAACCGTGATGTGGTCTATAATTTTTCACCTTCAGCAAACCAGACCGTTACCTTATATGTGGTGGCCGAGAATTTCGGAACCATAAAAGGAGTTATGAAAATCAACAACCAGCAACATATTTCATTACATCATTTTTTATATCCATAATATGAATCCTGTATTTCGTGGATTGATTATCTACCTGTTCCTTCTGATTGTTTTCCGCATCATGGGAAAAAGATCATTAAAGGAAACCACCACCTTTGACCTGGTACTGTTATTAATCATCAGCGAGGTAACACAACAGGCACTGGTAGGGGACGATTATTCCTTAACCACTTCCATGTTATTGATCTGTACTCTAATGGGAGCCGACCTTGTATTTACACTATTAAAAAGCAGTTCACCATTCTTTGGAAAGGTTACGGAAGGCATTCCACTACTCATTGTAAATAACGGTAAGCCGTTGAAAAAAAGAATGAACAAAACAAAGGTTGATGAAGAAGATGTGATGCAGGCCGCCCGGCTAAATTTCGGGCTTGAAAAAATGGAAGAGATCAAATACGCCGTACTTGAAAAGGATGGAACAATAACTATTATTCCTTATACCAAGACTTAAGTGAGCGTGAAAGCAGGAGTAAGCGCGAGGGCATTACTGCTCCCGGTCTCACTCCCGCTCTTGATTTATTTGTCTATTATTTGTCCTACAACATTTACAGGATTGGCTGTTACAGGATTGGCATTCACCTGGATTTTTCCGGGTTTTGATTTCACCACTTCCTTATTCATGTTCTTATGCAGGTAGGCATTCTCGTTATGATCAAGCGCTTCCTTTGGCAGCCATTGCCACCATATGCCCAGATCCTCGCGAATAATATTGGTATAAAATTCAGGAAGTACTCTTGTTTCTCCTTCGAAATAAGCCCTGAATGATGCATCTTCCTTAAGATGCTTCCTTACCGATTTATAAAATCTTATCCTGCCATATCCTTCTGATGAAATGGCCCTCATGAAATTCATCCATTTGGATGTAAACTGCGATGTGGACTTAAATCTCCTGTATATGGCTTTTTTAGAAAATGTATATTCGGTAAGGTCAATTACTTTATCATAAAAATCTATCCATTCATAATTCTTTGGCTTTAGGTTCATGGCCAGATGGTTATTTAGGAAATGGAATGGAAATGGAATCACCCTGCCCTCGCGCTGGTATTCCAGGTTCAATGGCGCAGCTTCACCAAATGAAGTTAGCAGCGAATAACCGGGGAAGGCACCGGGCGACTTGTCTACAAATCGTTTGGTCAGCTCAAATGGCTCGGAACCGGAATCACAGTCGAGTCCCAGCACAAAATTGGTTTGAATGTAGGGTACATTCCTTAAGATCATATTCACCTGTTCTGAAACCTGCTCCAGTTTTTGTTCAGCACCCAGGTGTGCCGATCTTGATTTATTTCCCAGGTCGTACCACGATTCAATTCCGGGCAACAGGGCTTTAAAGCCATGTTGCTTCATGAGCTTAATATGGTCTTCGGTTAGAATAGACAAACTGCTTTCCGCAATGAATGTAAACTTACCGGGCGGCACTGCTGAAGCAATGGCTTCCATATTCTCATTGAACCTTATTCCAAAATTGGGATCGTGCCATCCTACTATTGGTTTTTTAAATTTGGTTAAAAGGAATTTGAGGTCTTCCTTCATTTCATCAAAACTAAGCTGCTGGTAAGGCACCACTGAATCAATGCAGAATGAACAGGTATAGGGACAACCAACACTACCTATCATGGGAACCATTTTTATAAATGGCGCTTTCTTAACCGTTGGTTCCATGAACTTCCATCTTTCTCTTACGCCCGGGAATTGTGCCGGTTGTTTGGCTGCTGAAATATGAACACCTATTGGTTTGTTCTGATGACAGTCGGCTAAAATTTCCTTTATGGTTGACTCATGTGTAAGACCCAGTACATAATCAAAATATTTGACCGCATCATCAGGATAACATCGCGCATGAGGTCCACCCAGCACGGTTACAGCACCCTTTGACCGGAAATAATTACTCAGGGCATATGAAAGCAGGGCAGCCTGCGTAAATGAACAGATAAAAACCAGGTCAACGTCCTTTGGCAATTCCTGATCAAGTTTTTCCAGACCTGTATAACATATAAGCGTAACATCATGTCCTTCACGTTCGCACCATGTAGCTACCACCTGAGGCATGATACTGGCGAGGTTAGCGTGCATAATGCGGGCCCATAGTGTTGAAGTGGGGCCTTTACTAACCAGGTCTATAATTCCGATCTTTAATTTCTGCATGTTTTTAAAATGAGATTTGATGCTTATTTGCCTAAAAAATTGTGCCTCGTAAGCAATAAATACAAGTTATTCAGAGTGGTAAACTTATCCGGTAAGTACAGACCAGGATTAATAT